>DATEDP010000060.1 GCA_035281585.1 bacterium | reverse complement strand
GCGAAGCGAGGACGGTGGGGGTGCAGCCCGGACAGGACCCGTTCGAGGCCGCGGCGCCGATTCGGATCCTCTAGTTTTCCCTCCCCAATTCCACCCATTTAAGCCTATAAAAATGAAAACCCTAAAATGAGCCCGTTTCGTCCCGTTGAGTGGCGGAGACGGGTCCACCCAATCCATGAAGCGACCCACCGCGGAGTCTCCCCGCGACGAAGAACTGATCGCCTCCTATTTAAAGGGCCGGAACGAAGCCTTCGCCGAGCTGTTCGTCCGCTACAAAGGGGCGATTTTCTTCGTGGTTAAGAATTATTTCCCCCAACGGGAACGGGCCGAGGAAGTCTTTCAAGAGGTCTTCATGAAGCTCCTGGAGCGATTGAAGCTCTTCGACGGCTCGGGGTCTTTCCGCGGCTGGTTCTTCACCATGTGCCGGAACCATTGCATCGACCGAATTCGGCAGCAGGCCCGCCGGCCCGAGCAGCCCGAAGCCAACTGGCGGGCCGAGGACGACGAGCAGGCGACACCGGTGGGCCGGGCCGCGGCCGAGACGATGGCGGCCGACGAGCAGGCCTATGACCGCGAGCTGGCCGGACACCTGGAGGCGGCGATCCAAAAATTGCCCGAGGAACAGCGCGAGACCTTCTTGCTCAAGGAAAGGGCCGGCTTGACTTTCGAGGAAATCGGTCAAGCCATGAACGTCTCGATCAATACCGTGAAGAGCCGGATGCGCTACGCCCTGGAAACTTTGCGCCGCAACTTGCGGCATAAGACTTTCGTGAAGGAGGCCCTCAAGTGAGGCCCGAGTGCCAGCAATGTCAGGAATGGATGGAGGAAGCCTTCGGCGGCGAGCTCAAGCCCGAGCTCGCTGCGGCCCTGGATTCCCATCTGGCCGGCTGCGCCGAATGCCGGGCCAACTGGGAGGAATTCCGCCTGCTCCGCCGCGGCCTCGACGCCTTGGTCGCCGAGGAAGACGGCCCCTCGCCCTTCGTCGAAGCCAAGATTCTCCGCGCGGCCGCGGCCCGCAATGCCGCTCCGGCCGCCCGGCCTTCGGGCTTTTGGCGCTGGTTGCTCAATCCGGCCGCCGTCGGCTTCGCTACCCTGGCCTTGATCGCCGGCCTCGGTTATTTGGGCCGCGAGGAGCTGCTCCGCCACCGCCGCGCCGACGACCTGACTGCGCCGGTGAGCCCGCCGCCGCCGCCGGCTCCCAAGGCAGCGCCAGCGCCAACCGCCGACTCTCTCGATTACACCGAGCCGGCACCGGCCAAACCCTTGAGCCAACCGGCGGTCGAAAAACCCGAAGCGGAGGGCAAAGCCAAGATTCGCGAAGAGAAAGCCGCGGCGCCGATCCAAGGCTTCCAAACCCCGGCCGCGACGACAGCACCGCCGCCTCCGCTTGAGGAGAAAGCCCGCGCCCTCACCGCTCCGGCCGAGGCGCCGGCCTTGGGCGGCGCTTCCGACAAGGCCGGTTCCGGCACCAGCATCCCTGAGGCCGAAAGGGCCGGCCCCCCAACCTTGGATCAAGAGTCGAGGAAGAAGTCGGCCGAACCCGCCAAGGAGATCGATCAAGCGCCAGCCAAGGCCCTGCAAAGGTCGGCTCCGCAACCGGCGGCGCCGGTGGCACCCGGCAGCTCGGCCGGAGCGCCGGCCGTCAAGGGCGACGAGGGTTTCAAGAGCAATCAAGCTCAAAGCGAGTTGTCGGAGAGCAGTCGTTTCGACCAGCTGCTGAAGAGCGCCAAGGTCAAGATTCAAGGCCAGGACTACGCCGGCGCCCTCGACGACCTGCTGGCCGCCCAGAAAATCCGCGACACCAAGGAAGTTCAGGATCTTATCTTGCTGTGCCGGAGCCATCTCCGCGGCGACGGATAGCAACCCCTACTTCATTTCCAAGAGACGCACCGCGATGCCGGCTTCTTTCAGGAGGCCGATGGCCTGCTCGGCCATCGGGTATTGGGAATTGTAGACCACCTCGGTGATGCCGCTGTTGATGATCATCTTGGTGCAGATGAGGCAGGGAGAGAAAGTGGTGTAAAGGCTGCCGCCCTTGATGGCCACGCCATGATAAGCGGCTTGAGTGATGGAGTTCTCTTCGGCATGGCTGCAAAAGCACTCTTCCAAGTCGACGCCGGACTTGCCGAAGCTGTTGCATCGGGGACAGCCGCCTTCGTTGCAGTTGCGGATGCCGCGGGGCGTGCCGTTGTAGCCGGTCGAGATGATCCGGCGGTCGTGGACGATCACCGCCGCGACCTTGCGCTTCAGGCAATTGCTGCGCAAGGCCACCATCCGGGCGATTCCCATGAAATAAGCGTCCCAGGAGGGCCGCGGCGTGTCCATCGCCAGTTGGCGGATCGTGTCGCGGACCTTGTCCCGAAGCTGGTCGATGCTGGCGTTGTTCTCGACCTCGGCGTCGGCCAAACGGCCGGTCTCGTCGAGCTGCTGGGTGTTGGGGTCGGCCGATTTGGCCTCCCGGGCCTCGAGCTTCTCGAACTCGGCGAAGGTCTTGGGGTCGCCCTCGCGGTTGCGCGACTTGATCCGCTCGAAGCGAACCTGGGGCACCGCGGTCACGTGGATCAGGCGAAAATTGCTCAGCCGGCGCAGGACCTCGACCTCCCGGGGATTGCGGATCGAGTCGACGATGTAGTTCTTGTCGACGTCGATCTGCTGGAGGGCCTTGTCGGCCAGATAGCCGCCGCCGTAGGTCTGGCGCATTTCGTTGCCGACCTTGATCAGGTTTTCGCGAAGGATCTCCATCCCCCGTTTTTTCAGCTCCTCGCGGAGCAGGTCGGAGAGCGAAAGGTAATGGAAGCCGCCCTCCTTCAACACTTGGGCAACTTCGCCCTTGCCAGATGCGTTTTTTCCAGTAAGACCGATGATCATTTCGCGGCAGCGTAGCTTGTCGATTTTCGGGAGTCCACCCCTTTTATGGCCAGATTTCGTTTCCAATTCTTGCTCACGGCCTTATTCAGCACAATTTCCATCACGGCCGCCGAGGCTCAGGCCGGCCGCTTCTTCCTGATGGGCGACGGGGTTCTCACGGTCAACGGTCAAAAGGTTCCGTTCCGCCAAGGTGACGGCAACTACGATCCGGCGGGCTTGAAGGCCTTGAACCAGATCTTCAAGGCCGATTGGGCCCAGGAGGAAGAAAGGATGGATCTCCGCTTCCTCGAGGCCATGGACTATATCCAAGACCAGCTCCGAGGCCGCGGCTACAATTTGAAATCGGGCTACCGCAGCCCCCGGCTCAATCAATCGCTCCGCAACAAGGGCAAGCTGGCCGCCCAATCCAGCATGCACATGGAGGCCGCGGCCGGCGACCTCATCTTGCTCGGGGTGAATTCGGCCGATGTTTACGAATTCGTCAAAGGCCTGGACTGCTGCGGCATCGGCTACTATCACGGCCGCCACTTCCACTTCGACACCGGCCCTGCTCGATATTGGGACGAAACTTCGAGCAAGACCGAGGACAAGACGCCGCAAGAAAACGAGAAGATCATCCTCCAACCCGAATTCGACCGTTACCGCTCCGGCGAAACCATGAGGATGAAATTCATGCGGGCAACGAACTATCCCTTCGGCGCCGACGCGATGGTCGAGGTGCTCAAGGCCGACGACTCCAAGGTCGCCGGCCACACCAGCCTCACCGCCACCGGCAAGGAATGCTTGATCGTCCAAGACCGCCACCAGGGTCGAACGCTCTCGGCCAAGCTTCCCGAGCTCAAACCCGGCTCTTACGTGCTGCGGATTCATTTCTGCAACCGCTACGATTACGCCAAAATGCCGGAGTCCATCCTGACCCGACCTTTTGAGATCGCAAAGGACCTTCGATGACGCTTTTTCACGCCGTGATCCTGGGCATCGTCCAAGGGCTGGGCGAGTTCCTGCCGATCTCCAGCTCGGCCCACCTGGTGATTTTCCCCTGGCTCTTGAATTTCCCGGACCCCGGCTTGAGCTTCGACGTCGCCCTGCACATCGGGACCCTGGGCTCGCTGCTCGCCTTTTTTTGGCGCGATTGGCTGACCCTGATCGGGGCCTTTTTCCGCTCGCTCGGCAAAAAGCCGGGGGTCTGGGACAAGGACGAACGCCTCATCTGGTACATTCTGCTCGGCACCATCCCGGCCGCGGCCATCGGCTATTTCATCGAGGACTACGCCGAGACCATCCTGCGCGGCCCGCTGCTGGTCGCGGCAATGATGGCGGTGATGGGCATCCTGCTCGGCATCGTCGACCGCTTCGGAAAGAAGACCAAGACTCTCGGTCAGATCGGGCTCAAGGACAGCCTCATCGTCGGCTTCGCCCAGGCCTTGGCCTTGATCCCCGGCACCAGCCGCTCCGGCGTCACCATCACCACCGGCATGATCCTCGGCTTCGATCGGCCGACCGCCGCCCGCTTCTCCTTCCTGCTCAGCACTCCGATCACCGCCGGCGCGGCCATTCTCAAGTGCCGCCATCTTTTTCAAGGGCCGGTGGAAACCAATGTTTGGGTGGGAATCCTGGTCAGCGGAGTCGTCGGCTATCTGGCGATCAAATACATGCTGTATTTTTTGCAGCGGTATTCTTACCGGGTCTACGTGATCTACCGGCTGGCTTTCGCGGCGCTGATTTTCGCGGTGTGGATGTCGCGGGCCACGTCATCCTGAGCGGTTTGTCATCCTGAGCGAAGCGAAGGATCTGCGACTGGCCAAGGTGTTTTGGAAGGCCCAATCTCCTTCGTGTCATCTCAGGGGTCCGAGAAGACGAAGAGACTTTCGAGTCCTAAAGTTTCTTGGTAGGTCGCGGATCCTTCGCTTCGCTCAGGATGACAATCACGGACGAATCGACTCGACGTCCTGCCAGGTGATCTTGGGGTTGCGCGGCCTTCCATCGGGCGCGACCGGCGAGAAAGCCGGAATGCCTTCGGTGTGGTAGCGCTGGATCGACTTGTAATTTTCTAAATTATTGCGGCGGATGAGAATCTGATTCTCCAGCGCGTTGGTCTGCTCGACCGCGGTCCAAGTCTGCTGGACGGTGCCGAAGAATTGGTCGACCGCGAAGGCCGCGGTGCTGTAATTCCAGCCCCAAGGATAGGGGTAACCGTAGCCACCATAATAGCCGCCATAGCCGCCACCGTAATAGCCACCATAATACTGGGCCTTCAGCTCGCTAGCGGCGCCGATCGTCATAAAAAAAGCCAATAATATCAGTAATTTCTTCACGCAACCCACCTCCATACCATCGCCATTATCGGCGAAAATGGCCTGAAGTTTCCCTTCCTTAGCATATTTTCACCATTGGCCGGCGATAGCAAGGCTTGCCCCACCCC
>DATEDP010000059.1 GCA_035281585.1 bacterium | reverse complement strand
TCGGCGCCTTTGGCCGGATGGGATTCGCCGAGCCGCAGCCAAGCATAGAGCCATGTGAAGGCGCCGAGGCCGGCGGCAGCGAGGATCGGCACCGAATAGCCGTAGACCGAGAGCGCTCCGCCCAAAGCCGGTCCGAAGATGAAGCCGATTCCGAAGGCCACTCCGATCAAGCCCATGCCTCGGGCCCGATTTTCCGGCGTCGTCACGTCGGTGACATAGGCCGAGGCGATGCCGATATTGGCGCCGAAGATGCCGGAGAGAATTCGTCCGACGAAGAGCATGGGCAAGGATTTGGCCAAGCCGAGGATGACCAAGCCGACCACCCCGCCGGCGATGGTGCCGAGCAGGACCTTGCGCCGGCCGATCCGGTCGGAAAGCCTCCCCCACAGAGGGGAAAAGAGGAATTGCATGGCCGCGTAGGAGGTCAGCAAGCAGCCCAGGACCGTGGCATTGGCGCCGTAGGATTCGGCGTAGAAGGGCAGGATGGGGATGACGATGCCGAAGCCGATCAAGTCGAGCACGACGACGCTGAACAAAATCAGAAGCGAGCTCTTGGAATTCATTGGGATCGAATTCGCATGGAAGCCCAGCAATCTCAAGGGATTCTTGACGCGGATCGAGCCAGCAGGTATGAGGCCTCATGGATCATTTCCTTCACATCCTCTCGCTGCCCGACAATATTCCGATCGTCATCATGATGGTTTCGGTGATCTATCTCACCTGGCTTTCTTTCAGCGAAGCCCGGAAAAACGACAAGCTCACCGACGAGGGCAAAGCCGACCAGATCTACCGCCGCATGGTGGAGTAGCTCCCTCGAATTTCCCCGCAACTCGCCGACCCCATTAGCGATAAACCTGCGAATTTCTTAATTTTGATTCCGGGTTTCTGCAATGGTCACGAACGCCTTAGGGGGCCGTCCCACTGTCCATATCGGCCTTGGCGAGGCTCAAGCTCTACTTGCGCGCTCTGCAAGTTTATCCAGTGAAATCAATGGTTTTTCGGTCGACGCCGCTCGGTCGGCCGTGGCCCAAGCTTTGGTCTTGGCGAGCCAAGGCCACCCCCCGGCCCAGGCCGCGGCCGACCGATTTCTGGAGCTGCGGCGCCAGTATCCCGGATGGAGGTTGAGTCGGGTCCTGGAGGGCCTGCCGGTTTCCGACCGCGAAAATCTTCGATCGCAGCTCGGCGCCGCTTCGCTGAATGAGCTGATCTCCTTGGGCGAGGAGGGCGATGCCGAGCTTTTTTTCAGCGGCTTGCTTCGTTTGACCGGAAGCGCCGCGCGCAACCGCAACGCGGCCTGGGCGGCGACACTTTACCAAGGGATGGCCGAGGGGCTTGGCGCCTTCGCGGCGATCCCTCCCAGCCTTCGGGCCCGAGCCCGCGAGGAAGCCGAGGTTCTGCAAGGCGGCGGCAGCTTCGGTCGCCGGGCCGAACATTTCGCCGGCCATTTTGTCCGCGAGGCTTCCGATCCCAGCATGATCCTCGGCATGGGTGTCGCCGGCCTGGCCTTCAGCACCGTCCGCATGGGCGCCTTGGCCAACTTGGCTGCGCGGCCGGCTTCGGCATGGACTCGGGGCTTGGGCGCCCGTTTCTTGGCGTCGAGCGCCGCCTTTCCGGCCGAAGTGCTGGCCTTCTGGGGCACCGGCCGGGCGGTCACCGCGACGCTGCATCCGGAAAATCTTCGCTGGGACCGCGAAACCCTGAGCCATGAATTGGCCTCCCAAGTCTTGACCCTCGGCTTCCTCAAGCTGAGCGGCGCCGCCAGCTCCCATCTCTTCGACCGCTTTCACGGCCTCTCGGCCGGGTCGGCGGCGGGCGCGCCGGCCTTCACCCGATTTTCGCGCCAGGCTTTTCATCAGCTCGGGATGTTCGGCGGCATCGCCGCCGGCCACTATGCCGAAACCCGCTTGGGCTTGCGGCCCGACACCGGCAATCTTTGGAGCGATTCCTTCCTGACTCTCGTCCATTTCAACGCCGGCGCCCGAATCGCCAACACCGTGCTCGGACCGGCTCATGCCGCCCGGCTTCGGGCGATCGAAGCCCGGACCGAAATGCTGGGTCGCCCCCGGCCTTCGGGCGAAGGAGTCGGGCCCTTCGGCCGGCAGACTTTCGCGGTCACCCCGGAAGGACTCCGCCTGCCGCTGCCGGAAGAGCCGCCGGCCCGGGCCAACATCCTGATGATGAGCAACGAGGGCAGTGACGGCAGGTGGGATCCGGCCCAGCGGGTCAGCGGCGATCCGGCCGCCTGGCATGTCGCCGGAACCTGCAAATCGATCCTCCGCGCCCTGATCGAAGGGGAGTTGCCGATCGCCGAGCGTTTTCAAATGTCCCAATTCCTCCTCGGCCACATGGAGGCGGCCCGGTCCATTTATGACCGCCTCTATCAAAGCGACATGAAGTCAGGTGAAGGCCGGCCGATCGGCGGCTCCTGGAAAAACCTCGACGTCCTGCTCCACTCGATCAACCGGCAGCATTTCGAAACCTTGAGCGACACTCTGTTCGAATGGAACAACCGCTTCCGTTTCCTGCAGAGCGAGCTCCGGCAGCGGGCCAACACCGGCGGCCAGCGGCAACGGCGCAACATGCGTCGCCTGTTGGACAGCGTCGACCTGAAATACCTCGAAACCCGGCGTTATCTCAACGACGCCGAGTCCTATCTCGGCGACGACAAGGGGTTCGGCGACGGTCCGCGCTCGAAATCGGTGTTCGCGGCCGAGAATTATCCGCGGCTGATCCAACGCTTCCTCGACATCAACTCAAGGCTGGAGCGCTACATCCAAGGCAAGAGCGACCTCGAGGGAATCTTCAAGGCCTACCGCTCCAATCCGATCGAGCGACGTTTGCCGGAAATCGCGCCGGCCGAGATGAGCGCGGCGATCGAGGCCGCCGGCCTGTCGGGCGCGGCCTCGCGCCGGCTGGAAGCGGCTTTGGAGCGCGACGATTTCTTTTTGCGCGGCCAAGATCGGGTCTCGCTCCACCGGATGCTGAGGGTCTGGGCGGCCGAGCCGGACCTTCGGATGGTGGCCCAGGGCCGGCGGGCGCTCGAGAAGTATTTGAACGTCACCGAGGAAATCTGGAACTTGCTGGACGCCCCGGGCCGGACTCAATGGGATTTGGCCCATGACGAGATCGTCGGCGACCGGTTTGCCACCGAGGCCCTCCGCCAGAAGTTGACGATTCCACTCGAGAGCAGGGTGGAGGATGCCGAGGCCGTGGTGACGGGATATTTCGAGACTGCCCGCCGCCTGCAGAACCTCTTGGTGAACCATCGGCCCCAGCCCCGGGCACCGACCGCCCCGGAATGGCCCGAGCTTCGCGGCCAGCTCTTGCGGCTCCGCGACCGCGGAGTTCTCGGGGTCGAGACGGTCAACGGCCTGCTGCGCTGGTTCGAGCCGCCCGAAACCGAACGCAGCTCCAATCTCATCCTCAACATGCGGGGCGACGCGGTTTCGGGCTTGATCGATTTCCTCCGCAAAGGCAGCCATTCCGAGATCGACCGCCGCGAAATTTCGAATTTTCTCGGCGAGGTGGTCGGCCGCCGCGACCACCGGATGCTCGGTGTTTTGTCGATTTACTTCCAAAGCTACCAGCTCGGCATGATGCGCGACCGCCTCCAAATCCGGAATCGGCCCTCGGCCGATGCCCTGAGCGATCAGCTCGCCAAAGAGGCTTACGACCAATTCCTGGAAGCGATGCGGAGCACGGCCCGCTATTACGCCGAGAACCGCGATGTCCGCGGACCCTTCTTCGAGGTTTTTCTCAAGCTCGAGCGCGGTCACGACGACAACAATGCCCAGCTGGCGGCCCCGATCCTCCACGCCGCCCAAAGGCTGGTCGGTGACGGCTACCAGGTCGAGCTGCTCGGCCGCGGCGGCAGCGGCGAAGGGGTTTTTTTGGCGCGCTCCTCGAAAGATGTGGTGACCGCCACCGTCTCCTCGATCCGTGAGCCCTTGACCTCGCGCGATCACCTGGAGCACTGGCTGGACCGGGCCGAACGCGAGCTTCTGCACAACGGCGACTATCAAAAGATTCGGAACGGCAAGGAGCGCTTGGTCTTGATTCTCCAGATTCCCCATATCCGTTCCGGCGTGAAGCGGGAGAACATCCAGATCTGGGCCCGGGATTATCTGGAGGCCCATCCGGGCCTGGCCGAGATCCAATTGGTGATCCCCGATAAGGGCAACAACGTGGTCAACCCGCTCGATTCGACTTTCTTCCAGGTCGCCCGGGTGACGCGGGCCTTGCCGACCACCGAGGCTCTCATCGAGAACCAGCTTCGCGACCTGGAAAGCTCGGAAGGCCCCTGGAGCGCTTACGCCAGCCTCATTCAGATGCGCCGCGAATTGGCCGAGCATCGGAGCGCGGCCGATTCCGAATTGGCCCGAAGCTTCCGCTATCCCGATCCGGTGGCTTACTGGGAGCAGCGGATTCACGGCCTTCAGCAAATGCTGGTCGCGGCGAGCGCGGCCGAGGCTTCGCCCCAATCTTTGTTGAATACCCAGAACCTGGAGAGGCGAGTCGTCCGCACTCAGCAGCTGCTGGCAGAAGCCCGGCGCATTCAACGGCTCAATCAGGACAATTGGGATCTTTTGGCCAACGTCGCCCCCCGTTTCATCGACGATCGCGGCTATCGCCGCCTGGCGGAGGAAATGTGGAGCCGAAGGGCGGTGTCGCTGGAAGCCTGGGGCTGGAACTCCTTGAGCCAAGAAGGCACGCCCCACCAAAGCACCGAAGTCCCATATCCTTCCTTCGAGCAGCGCCGGGCTTGGTTCCAGGAAGCGGTTCGGATGATGGTCGGCATCGAATTCCCGGCGGCTCGTTTGCCGGAGCTGCTGGACTTGAGCCCGGTCGGATACCGGGTCGGCTCCTTGCATTGGAGATTTCTAGACCGAAAACTCAGTCTCAACGGCGACTTGATTCCGCCGGGCGGCGCCGCCTCGGCGGCCTCGGTCCCGGGCGAGCCCGACACCGGGACCTTCGGCATCGGCTTCTCCCGGGACCCGCGCCAGGGCACCCGCCGGCTGGAGTTTTCGACTTTGACCCTGCCGCCGCATTTGCGGGGCAACGGAGTTGGCACCCATTATTTCGCGGAATTGATTCGGCTGGCCAATCGTCTCAACCTGGATACCATCGAGAGCCCCGACACCTCCGGCGACCATCGTTACACCATGGCGGTCTATGGAATGCGATTCAGGAATCCCGATGAGCGCCGACGGATCGTCATTCCCTTCGACGGCTGGCTCACCAACCACATCATGAAAATCCCGGAGCTTCGCGGCTTCGACACCTCCTTCTTGAGTCAAATCCAGTCGCCGCGACAAGTCGCCACCGCCCATTTCGATCCCAGCGTCGGCCGGCTGGTCCTTCAACCTTGGGCTCCGGGCGGGATGGGCGGCAATGGGCCGGCCGAGATTCCCCGCTACTATGAGGTCGGCCGGCAATTTCTCTTGAGCGAATCGCGGTCTTACCACGGGGTCTTCGACCTCGCGCCCAACTCCTACAGCATGCGGACATTTCGCGAATATTTACGCCGGCGGTTCCCGAACGAGGTGCCGCCGGAAGAGGAAAATTAGTAGGGGCACCCCTTGCGGGTGCCCTGTCTGCAGCCCCAGCAATCTCCTTGCTCAAGGGCGACCGCAAGGGCCGCCCCTACCAGCCCGGGGGTTGACCCCCGCGATGGCCTCTGCTAGTGCGGGCCCTCAATGGCAGCGGAAAGCCCCAATAAGAAATACTCGGTGGCTCTGGAAAAGGCCCTCGACCGTTTCATCGAAAGCGCCGGCAAGATCTCGGCCAACATGCTGGGCATGGTGAACAAGGTCGGTGGCCAGATCTACGCCTTGCTCTTTCTTTCGCGCGAGCCGCTTTCGCTCGACGACATTTCCGAGATCCTCCAGGTCAGCAAGGGCAACGTCAGTGTCAACATCCGGCTTTTGGAGGAGTTCAAGCTGGTCAAAAAGATCTGGGTGAAGGGGAGCCGGCGCGACTATTACGAAGCCAACCGCGATTACCCTCGCAAGTTCCTCCGCGGCTTCTTCGATCGCTTGCGCGAAGGCGTCGACGAGAGCATTCGGATCATCAACCGCTGTCACACCCAATTCAGCGAAGCCTTGGACGAAGTGGAAGAGGGCAACCAGATCGAGGACGCCCGCTTCATGCTGCACCAACTCGACTTGCTGAAGATGTTCTATTCGGCGGCTTCCCAGCTCTTCGAAGATTTTTATCAGGGCCGGGACATCAACACCGAGCTGCTTCGCCGAGTCATATTAGAAGAGTAGGGGCGGGGCTTGCCCCCGCCCAAGGCATGGACTCACTTAGGCAGACCGGGCGACCCCAAAGGTCGCCCTTACGAATTTAGTCTCTGTACACCTCAAATCTTTCCCAAATCATTTCCGTTCCTTCCCTCCACCCTCGCCGGAGCCATGGTTTTTGACTTGACCGACGCGGTGAATCAATTTACAAGCTTGCGAGCAAAAAGTGTTGTAAAATCAAGTATTTAGAATGTTTTAAAATTTGAGAATCCTGACGTGTCGATCCCTCATTTTCGAGGACCTGGTGGAGAAAAAGGAGAAATATGGGACAGAGTAAAATTCTCGGCAAAGCGCTGGTCCGGGGCGCCAAGATCGCCTGGCCGGTTTTTCAATTCCTCAACAAGCAAGTCAAGGACGGCAAGTCCATCCAACCGAAGTGGGCTCCGGGGCCGCTGCTCAAGAGCTACGAAAAGACGTTCCCCAAGCTGGGCTATCCCCGCACCACCGATTCGCTGTGCCCGGGCTGCGTGAAGGAAGTCCGCGAGGCCATCATCCGCGGCGAGCGGGATTACACCGAGCTGATCCACGGCAACCCCGGCGAGATCAAGGCCCAGATCATCGAGCGCGACGGCCAGGTGTGGATGATCAAGGATTGTCCCAAGCACGGTCATTTCGAGGACCTGATGGCCCTCGATTCCAAGTTTCTCTCGCGCATCGAGCGGCTTTTCCCGGGCCGCGACTTCAAGTCGCCCAAGACCGAAGTCCGCAACCACGGCACCTCGACCATCAAGTACGGCCGGGGCTCGGTCCTCACCGTCGACCTGACCAACCGCTGCAACATGATGTGCGATCCTTGCTTCATGGACGCCAACCAAGTCGGCTACGTCCACGAGCTCAGCTTCGACGAGGTGAAGGAAGTCCTCGACAACTCGCTGAAGATCAAGCCGCGCCGCCAGATGTCGGTGCAGTTCTCGGGCGGCGAGCCGACGATGTCGCCGCACTTCATCGAGGCCGTCAAGTACGCCAAGAAGGTCGGTTATTTCAGCGTTCAGGCCGCGACCAACGGCATCCGCTTTGCCGAGGACCCCGAATTCGCCGCCCAGGCTTATGACGCCGGCATGCGCTTGGCTTATCTCCAGTTCGACGGCATCGGCAATGAGAACAACGAGCACCGCAAGATCGGCAACCTCTTCGACGTCAAGCTCCGCGCCATCGAAAACCTCTACGGCGCCGGCATCGACGTCGTCCTGGTCGTGACCATCGTCAATACCGTCAACAACCACCAGATCGGCCCGATCATCAAGTTCGCGATCGAGAACAGCGACAAGATCAGCTTCATCGCCTTCCAACCGGTCTCCTTCACCGGCCGCGACGAGGACATCAGCGACGAGGATCGCCGCAAGATGCGCTACACGCTGGCCCACCTGGCCCACGACGTGAAGAAGCAGACCGGGCTCACCGAGCCGCTTCGTGACTGGTTTCCGCTTTCGGTCGGCAGCATCTTCTCCAACCTCTCGGACATGGTGAAGGGCGCCGATCAGGATTGGGGCAACATGAGCTGCGGCTGCCATCCCAACTGCGGCGTCGGCACCGCCTTGATGGTCAACAAGCGGACCAAGGTCTACAAGCCGGTTTCGGAGTTCCTCAACATGGAGCAGTTCCTCAAGGACTGCGAGCGGATCACCGATGCCGCCCGCGGCGCCAGCTTGACCAAGGCCCAAATCGGCATGGCCTTGCTCCGCAACATCGACCCGAGCAAGTTTCCCGAGGGCCTCACCCTCGAGCAGCTCATCGAGAAGTTCGACAAGCAGAGCGGCGGATCAATGAGCGAAAAGGACTACGGCACCGGCGCCGAGCGGAAGAAGGACGAATGGCTCTTCCTCTTCGTCGCCGGCATGTGGTTCCAAGACTTGTTCAACTACGATTTCCGCCGGACCGAGATGTGCATCATCCCTTACGGAACCCAGCAGGGGGAGATTTCCTTCTGCGCCTACAACACCGGCGTGGGTTGGCGGAACATCATCGAAAATATGTATAAGAATGCCAGCGTCGGCGAATGGTACCGGCAGCACGGTCGCCACAAGGTTTACGCCGACGGCAAGGCCATGCCGCTGCCGAGCTTCGATCATAGCCTGAAGGTTGATCCCAAGCTCATCGTTAGCAAGGCCGAGGCCAAGAAGCTGGCCGAAGAGCAGGTCGAAGTTCCGGCCACCGGCACGGACGGAGCCCGCTGATTTTTCTCCTCCAGGTCT
Source organism: bacterium (assembly GCA_035281585.1). Taxonomy (NCBI): domain Bacteria; species bacterium. The sequence continues at coordinate 38,490 of DATEDP010000059.1, read as the reverse complement.
AAAGCCCCTCGCCGCGTTGATGGGCGAGGGGCCTTTTTCTCCCTGATTTCGGGTAGGTGAGGCGCGGCTAAGCCATGGGGGCCGGGCCGCATTGACGCACCTGATGGAATTTGTTACCCCGGTTTTCTTATGAACCCGACGTTTTTCGGCATCGATCCTAAATGGAATTCGCTGATCCCCCTGGTGGCGATCAACGTCCTGATGCTGTTGACGGTGGTCATCTTCGCGCTCTTCTTTTACAAGAAGAAGCCGGGCGATCCCGATCTAGTCGGTCGCCACACTTCCAAGATGGTGGGGCCTTTTCTTCGCGAATATTGGGCCTGGTTCATTTCGCCCTTCGAGAAGCTCTTCGTCGCCCTAGGTATCAGCCCCAACACGCTCACCACTTTCGGATTTTTGCTGAGCTTGGTTTCGGCCTGGGCCTTTGCCACCGGCCACATGGGCATCGCCGGTTGGTTTATGATCATCGGCGGCACTTTCGACATGTTCGACGGCCGGATCGCCCGCCGCACCGGCAAGACCAGCACCGCCGGCGCTTTCTACGACGCGGTGATGGACCGCTTTGGCGAGGCGGTGGTTTTCCTCGGCTTGGCTTATTATTACCGCGATTCCTGGGTTCTCTTCCTGGTGCTGGCGGCTTTGGTCGGCTCGCTCATGGTCAGCTACACCAAAGCCCGCGGGGACAGCGAGGGCGTGGATTGCAAGGGCGGCATCATGCAGCGGCCGGAACGGATCGTCTATCTGGGCGTCGGCTCCATCTTCAGCCCGCCGTTTCGCCAGATCGTGAATCCCCAGGCCGCCGAGCCGGTCGAATATCTCACCATCGCGGCCTTGGCCGTGATCGGCTCCATGACTTTGCTCACCGCGGTTTATCGGATGTACTACATCTTTCGGAAGCTGAAGATCCGCGACGGCCACAAGCCCAAAGAGCCCAGCATGCCGCTCTTCCGCAAATTCACCCACCGTTATTTGGATTCTTAATTACGCCGCCGGCATCTGGATGCCGTAATGCTTCATCAGCTCCGCGAGGCGCTTGCCGTCGATCATTTCCATCGGCGGAAGCTCGGGGAGGAAAGCGACGTCTTGGGCGAAGAAGCCGGTGGTGATCAGGATGCCTTTGCCGAGGCGCTCGCCGACCAGGTTGGAGGCGAAGTTTTGGACGTCGGCGCTCGTGACCTGGGCACCCTCGGGATAGAGGATGAGGTGGGCGGCGAAAGGACCGCCCACGATGGGCTCCGGATTTTCCGCGTAAATGTCGATCTGATTGTCCTCGGTCCTAAAGCTGTCCTTGATCCTTAGGCCCATTTTCTCCAAGAGCTCGCAGGAAATTTCGAAGAATTGGTCGATGTTCAGGTGCCGCAGGCCAGGGTCGATGGGGATCTTCTCTTCGGCCGTTTCCGGCCGCTTGGAAGTCTTCTGGATGAGATAGATCAGGAAAAAGCTAAAGATAATCGTCATGAAGATGACAAAAAGCAGGTTTCCCATGAAGGGAGAGTGAGCGGGGGTTTGGGGAAAGTCAAGCGGGCTTTTACTAAGGATCTTGCGGGCTTATTCGGAATCGTGCTACCTGCGAACCGTCTTTACCAAGGAGCTTCCATGGCCGCGTCTTGCATCCAAGAAATCCTCGCCCGCGAGATCCTCGATTCGCGGGGAAACCCCACGGTTGAGTGTGAGGTGACCCTGGCCGGAGGGGCCTGGGGAAGAGCCGCGGTGCCCTCAGGGGCCTCGACCGGCGAATATGAGGCCTTGGAGCTGCGGGACGGCGACTCCAAGCGCTATCTCAGCAAGGGGGTCCAAAAGGCCGTGGCCCATCTCAAAGGGCCCATCGCCGAGGCCCTGCGGGGGCGGGATGCCACCGACCAAAGCGGCGTCGACCGGGCGATGATCGAGCTCGATGGGACCGAGAACAAAGGCCGCCTCGGCGCCAACGCGATTTTGGCGGCCTCCATGGCCATTTGCCGGGCCGCGGCCGCCGCCAAGGGCCTTTGGCTCTACGAGCATATCGGCGAGCTTTTCGGGGTCCAGCCCAAGCTGCTGCCGACTCCGATGATGAACATCGTCAACGGCGGCCAGCATGCCGACAACAACGTCGACTTCCAAGAATTCATGATCCTGCCGGTCTCGGCGCCGAGCTTCGCCGAGGCGCTCCGGGTCGGCACCGAGGTTTTCCACAAGCTGAAAAAGGTCCTCCACGACAAGGGCTATGCCACCTCGGTCGGCGACGAGGGCGGTTTTGCCCCCAACCTTTCCAGCAATCAAGAGGCGGTCGACCTGATCGCCAGCGCGATCGAGCAGGCCGGCTATCAAGCCGGCAAGGATGTCCTGCTGGGCCTGGACGTCGCCAGCTCCGAATTTTATTCCGGCGGGAATTACCGACTGGAAGGCGAGGGCGGCCAAACCTTCGATTCCAACGGCTTGATCCAGCTCTATCAGCGCTGGCTCGAGCGCTATCCGATCGCGACGATCGAGGACGGCCTCGACCAAAACGATTGGACCGGCTGGAAGGAGCTGACTCGGCGGCTCGGCGGAAAGGTTCAGCTGGTCGGAGACGACCTCTTCGTCACCAATCCCAAACGCCTGGCCAGGGGTATCGAGGAAGGGGTCGGCAATGCGATACTGGTCAAAGTTAACCAGATCGGCAGCCTGACCGAGACCCTGGAAGCCATTCGCATGGCCAAAAAGGCCGGTTATGCCGCGGTCATCTCCCACCGATCCGGCGAAACCGAGGACACGACGATCGCCGATTTGGCGGTCGGCACCAACGCCGGACAAATCAAGACCGGATCCCTTTCCCGGACCGACCGGGTTGCGAAATACAACCAGCTCCTCCGCATCGAGGAGCGATTGGGCAAGGCGGCCGAGTATGCCGGCGCCGGCAGCTTGGCTGGAGGGCGGGGTTAATGTCATTCCGAGGAGCAAAGCGACGAGGAATCCTTGCGGAGTCTGTAGCGGGAAGAGAATTGGGCAAGGGTCCCTCGCTTCGCTCGGGATGACAGCCGTGGGAAAACGATTATTACTATGAGCTCCACAATCGGCAAAATCGGGCGATGGCTCTTCGATCTACTTTCTTCGCTCAAGCTCGCCGTCCTCATTCTCTCCAGTCTCGCGGTCATTCTCGCCGTTGGGACCTTCTACGAATCCATCTACGACACCGCCACTGCCAAGCACTACGTCTACGGCACTCCTTGGTTCGCCGCCGTCTTGGCCCTGCTTGGCCTGAACGTCTTCTTCGCGGCGCTTTCGCGTTGGCCTTGGAAGCGGCATCACATCGGCTTCCTCGTCACCCACCTCGGCATCATTCTCCTTTTGATCGGCTCGCTGATCACCTTGATTCAGGGCTATGAGGGCCAGATGATCCTGGCCGAGGGCGAAACCGGCCGGCGCATGACCCTGCAGGAGCCCCAGCTCTATTTATACGACCTCAAGAACGAAAAATTGGAGCAGGTGAAGGCCGATTTTCGCTTCGATCCGCCCTCCAAGTCGAAGCCTTGGCAGACCCAGGCGCTTTCGGGCTTGAGGGTGACGGTGGATGATTTCATCCCCAACGCCGCCGAAGACCTGCGGGTCGAGGCCGATGGGGAGGCGGTGAATCCGGCTCTGGCGATCCGCCTGAAAGGCTCGCGGGCCGAGATGGAAGAGTGGGTCCTGGCCCGGGAGTTCGACCGCCAGAGCCTCAACCTGGGTCCGGCGCGCCTCGTCTACGTTGAGTTGCCCGACGCCGAGTCCTTCCGTAAGATCCTGGCCAAGCCCGAGAATTATGCCGGGCCCTTGCTGCGAGTGGACGGTGAGATCGTGCCGGTTCCGGCGGAGCTGCCGGCCGAGCTTCGCGCCGGTCCCTATGCGGTGCAAATCTTGGAATACCTGCCCCATGCCGCGGTCGAAGCCGGCCGCCTCAAGAATCTAAGCCCGGAGCGGGAAAACCCGGCCTTGAGCGTCCTGCTGCAAGGGCCCCGGGGCGAGGAGCGCCACAGCGTTTTCGCCAAGTTTCCGGAGCTGCCCACCGCTCACGGCCGCTTGGAAAAGTCGGCGAGCTTGCGGCTCTACGAGCTGCCGGCCGATTGGAACTCGGCCAATAACGAATTGCTTTTGGCTCGCCTCGATGACGGTTCCTTGCTCTACGCGCTCAAAGCCGGCGGACTATGGGATCCGCCCAGGAAGGTCGAAGAGGGGGGCGCGGTCGCCACCGGTTGGATGGATTTCCAATTCAGCGTCGCCCGACAGATCGAAAAGGCCCGGCTCGAGAAAGTCTACCGCAAGGTCGCGGTGCCCAAGGGCAAGGAAGGACCGCCCTCGGCCATTCACCTCACGGTGGCCGACGGCTTCGAAAACCGCGACTTCTGGCTGGGCCGCGGCAGTTCCCGCGACCTGCTCCTCGGCGACCGCCGGCTCAAGATCGCCTATGGCTTGAAGAGCAAGCCCCTGGGCTTTGAGATCAAGCTCGATAAATTCAACCTGGGAACCTACGAGGGCACCAAAGATCCCTCGACCTACGAGAGCCAAGTCACCCTGATCTCCGACGGCGAGCCGCCCCAAGGGATATTGATCGCCATGAACGAGCCCTTGGAGCATAAAAAATACAAGTTTTTCCAGGCCAGCTATCAGCTCAATCCCGACGGTCCCGATTTCTCGGTGCTGGCGGTGGCTTACGATCCCGGCATCTTTCTGAAATATCTGGGATCGTTGGTGATGATCGGCGGAATCGCCTTGATGTTTTACTTCAAACCGCTCTTTGTCCAGAAGCGCATGGCGGCGCGAAAGGCCAAAGCGGAGGTCGCTCGCTTGTCCAAGGGCTTGAACATAGAAAGGGCACCCTGATGCGTCGTTGGATCGTCATATTTTGCCTGCTCTTGAGCTCCGCCCCGATCTTGCTTCGGGCGGAAAACTCCAACCCCGCGCCCAAGCCCGGAATGGACGTGGAAGTCCTGCGCGAGGTCGTGATCCAGGAAGGCGGCCGGAAGAAACCCTTCGACACCTTCGCCCGGGAAACGGTGCGGACCGTCACCGGCCGCGAGAAGTTCCAGGGTTTCGATCCGACCGAATTGATCCTCTCCTGGCTCACCCAAACCAAGGATTGGGAAAAGGCTCCGATCCTCGATGCCGGCTACAAGCCGCTCCAGCAGCAGGTCGGCCTCAAGCCGGTGAACAACCGGGTCGCGCCGGCCGACTTGGCGGCCAACAAGGAATTCGCCCTTTTCATGCAAACGGTCACGGCCAAGCAGCAGGAAGGCGCCGGCTTGAGCGAGCTCGAGCGCCACGCCGCCCAGCTTTTGACCCGCTTGAACCTCTTTTATTCGGTCACCAGCGGCGCCGCTCTCCATCTGCTTCCCCAAAGCAGCGGTGATTGGGAGAGTTTGGAGACCTTGGCCCGGCGCTATCCGAACCTTTCGGCGATGCAAGCGGCGCCCAGCACCGAGGCCAAGGTGGCCGGCGCGGTCCAAGGCGTCCTGTCTTCCTATTACGGCAACGACCCGGCTCTCTTCGGTCAAATGTCGATCATGCTCCGTGACCTGCTGAAACAGCAGGGACAAGTCATTGGCGATTACCCTTCGGCAGCGGACATGCAAAGGGAGCTTCGCCTCAATACCCTCAAGCCCTTCCGCATCGCTTGGCTGGTTTACGCCCTGGCTTTCTTCCTGCTGGTCTGCGGCCTTTGGACTAAGGGCCGCGGCCTCTACTGGACCGGGATGGCGGTTTTGATCGCCGCCTTCGGCATTCATGTTTACGGGTTTACTCTCCGCTGCCTGATCGCCGGCCGGCCGCCGGTCACCAACATGTATGAGTCGGTGATCTGGGTTTCCTTCGGCGTCGCACTCTTCGCCATCATCTTCGAGCTGATTTACAAGGCCCGCTACTACGCGGTGGCGGCGGCGGCCTTGGCCACCTTGCTCCTGGTGGTCGCCGATTCGGTGCCCTCGATCCTCGATCCGGCCATCGATCCGCTGGTGCCGGTGCTGCGGAGCAACTACTGGCTGACGATCCACGTTCTCACCATCACCTTGAGCTATGCCGCCTTCGCCCTGGCCTTGGGCGTCGGCAACTTCAGCCTCGGCTATTACATCTTCAAGCCCGGGGCGATGGAGAAGGCCTCCCAGCTGAATTACTTCATCTATCGCTCGATCCAAGTCGGAGTGGTGCTCCTGGCCGCCGGCACGATCCTCGGCGGCGTTTGGGCCAACGCCTCTTGGGGCCGATTCTGGGGCTGGGATCCCAAGGAAGTCTGGGCGCTCATCGCCTTGCTCGGCTACCTGGTCATCCTCCATGGCCGCTACGCCGGCTGGCTTCGCGGTTTCGGCTTGGCGGTGGGGTCGATCCTGGCCTTTCTGCTGGTGCTGATGGCCTGGTACGGGGTGAACTTCATCCTCGGCGTCGGGCTGCACAGCTACGGTTTCAGCTCCGGCGGGGCCAAAGGCATGGCGCTCTTCGTCGGAATCGAGCTGCTCTGGGTGGCCTTCGCCGCCTTCCGCTACAAGATGCTGTTCAAATCGCCGGCCGCTGCCGCCAAGCCGGCCGAGACGTTCTAAAGGAGGGGAGCTTTGCGAAAAGTCAAAGCCCTTCCCAGCGAGCTCAAGGCGACCTCGTACCTGCCGGAGCAGGTGCCGAACCTGCGCGGGCCCGTTGCCTTCTTTCTCGGCCGCTCCAACGTCGGTAAATCCTCGCTGCTCAACGCCTTGCTCAAGCGGAGCCTGGCCCGGGTCAGCAAGTCGCCGGGCAAGACCCGCTCGGTGAACCTTTACCGATGGGGGCCCAAGCTAACCCTGGTCGACGTTCCGGGCTACGGCTTCGCGATCCGCAGCCGCGAGGAGCGCGACTCCTGGCGGGCCTTGATGGCCGCCTTCTTCGAGCGGATCCCGCCCGACTCGCTGGGCCTTTTATTGATGGATTCGAAGCGCGATTTGGAGGAGGAGGAGCTGGGGCTATTGGACTCCCTGTCCGAGCGCGGCATCCCGGTCGAGATTTTGCTGACCAAGGTCGATCGGCTGGGACAGGCCGAACGGGAGGGCCGCCGCCGGGCCTTCGCCGAAATTCCTTTGACCTGGAGTTTCGTCTCGGCCAAAACGGGAGAGGGCCTCGAGGCGCTGCGGCGCCGACTGCTCAACTATGCCAAAGCGACGACTTAGCAGATTCAACGTCCGGCCCATGACCCGGGGCGATTTGGGCAGCGTCCTGGAAATCGAGCGCCGAAGCTTCGAGCAGCCTTACAGCCGCGAAATTCTGGCGCAAGAGCTGAGGATCAAGGCGGCCTATCTCCGGGTGGCGACCCATCGGAAGAAGATCATCGGTTACATCGACTTCTGGCTGGTCCACGACGAGATGGAGCTGATCAGCATCGCGGTCGATCCGGATTTCAAGCGCCGCGGCGTCGGCGACGCGCTCATGCAGGAGATGTTTCGCTTCGCCCACGTCAACGGCGCCCTATCGATTTACTTGGATGTGCGCCGCTCCAATGAAGCGGCCCAGGCGCTCTATGAAAAATTCGGTTTCGTCAAAGTCGGCGTCCGGCGCCGCTATTACAGCGACAACCAGGAGGACGCCATCATCATGAAGAAGAGCTTCGAGTGAAAGACACGCTTTGCCAAGTCGCCTACCAAGTCCCGCTCCAGGAGGGCTATTTCCGGATCGGCCTGGTGACCCGTTGGCCGGGCTTCGTCCCCGGTCAGTTCGGCATGCTCGAGGTTCCGCGGGAAGACGGCGTCCTGCTGCGCCGGCCCTTCAGCTTCGCCCGTCAGATCGGCGAGGTCACCGAGATCCTCTACAAGAAGGTGGGGAAGGGCACCGCCGCCTTGGCCAAGGTGGCGCCGGGTCAGGAGCTGCGCTTGCTGGGTCCCCTCGGCCACGGCTTCAGCGAGGCCGGTGTTGCCGGCGATTACGTCGGAGTGGCCGGTGGCTACGGCATCGCTCCCTTCCTCGAGCTGGCCGATCGCCTGAACCGAAGCGGTCGAAATCTCACGCTTTTTTATGGGGCTCGTTCGGAGAAGGATTTGCTTTATCTTCAAGAGCTTGCAGCGCTAAAGGTCAAGTTACACTTGACTACGGTCGACGGCTCGGCCGGCGATAAGGGTTTGGTCACCGAAGCGCTGGGCCGGGTCTACGCCGAGCGGAAGCCGGGCTTAGTCGCCTGCTGCGGGCCGACCGGATTGCTGGCGGCGGTGCAGAAGTGGGCTCGGCCTCGCGGGATCGCCTGCGAGCTGTCGGTCGAGGAGACGATGGGCTGCGGCACCGGTGTCTGCCTCGGCTGCGTCGTCCAAGATCATGAGGGCCACTATCGCCGGGCCTGCATCGAAGGGCCGGTGTTTGAAGGGACGAGCATTGTTTTGTAGGGGCACCCCTTGCGGGTGCCCCGTCTACGGACCGCCACTGCGCACGCGGGCGGGGGCAAGCCCCGCCCCTACAGGATTCTGATATGCCAGATCTCTCCGTCCAACTAGGCAGCCTCAAGCTGAAGAATCCGATCATCGCCGCCTCGGGCACGGCCGGCTACGGCGAGGAGCTTCAGCCTTATTTCCCGATCGAGAGGCTGGGCGCGCTTTCCACCAAGGGCCTGAGCCTCAAGCCCCGCGAGGGCAATCCCATGCCTCGGATCGTCGAGACGCCCTCGGGGATGATCAACGCGATCGGGCTCAACAATGTCGGCATCGAGGCCTTCATCCGCGACAAGCTGCCTTTTCTGGAAAAGCACGGGACCGTGGTGATCGCCAATATCTTCGGCAACACTCTCGATGAGTACGTCGAGATCGCGCGGATGCTGAACGCCACCTCGGTCCAGGCGGTTGAGCTCAACATCTCCTGTCCCAATGTCAAGGCCGGCGGGATGGAGTTCGGCAACGATCCGGTCATGGCCGCCAAGGTCACGGCGGCGACGCGGGCGGTTTTCGATCGCCACCTGATGGTCAAGCTCTCGCCCAACGTGACCTCGATCGTCGACGTGGCCCGGCAGGTCGAAGGCGCCGGCGCCGATTCGCTCTCGATGATCAACACCATCACCGCGATGGCCATCGACATCAAGACCCGGCGGCCGCGGATCGCCAATGGCGTGGGCGGGCTCTCCGGCCCGGCCATCCGGCCGATCGCGGTCCGGATGGTGGCCCAGACTTTCCCCCAAGTGAAGATCCCGATCGTCGGCATCGGCGGCATCGTCTCGGCCGGCGACGCTTTGGAGTTCTTCATCGCCGGCGCCGCGGCGGTCCAGATCGGCACCGCCAGCTTCATGGCGCCCGACGCCTGCAGCCGAATCCTCGACGATCTCGAGGCTTATCTCGGCGAAAACCGGCTCCAGGGCTTCGCGGAGTTGGTCGGCAGCCTCCAGCGTTAGGCTCAGCGCGTCACAAAGCTGTCGGTTGACAAATCTTCCAATCTCCGGAATGGATGGTATCATTGGAGAGGCCGATGCTTTCGAGTAACGTCTTGGTACTCAATCATTCCTACTTTCCGATCCACATCACCTCGGTGAAGCGGGCCTTGGTCATGCTTTACCAGGGCATCGCCAAGGTCGTCGACGACCAATACCAAATTTTCGATTTCGACAGCTGGGCCGACTTGAGCGTCGAGCTCCACCACGACGGCATCGGCTTGGTCGATCGAATGATCCGGGTGCCGCGGGTTCTCTTGCTCAGCGCTTACGACCGGCTGCCTCGGAAGAGCGTCCGCTTCTCGCGTTACAATATTTATCTGCGCGACCGGAACACTTGCCAGTATTGCGGTGAGCCCTTTCCCAAGAACGAGCTCAACCTCGATCACGTGATTCCCCGTTCCCGCGGCGGCAACACCACTTGGGAGAACGTCGTCTGCAGCTGCATCGACTGCAACCGCCGCAAGGGCGGCCACTTGGCCGAGGAGGTCGGCATGCACCTGCTCAAACGGCCGGTGAAGCCGACTTGGGGACCCTGGGCCGATTTCGTGGCCAAGGGCATCCAATACCGGGAATGGCGGCCCTTCCTCGACGTCGTCGATTTCAGCTACTGGAATTTGGAATTGCGCGACTGAGCCGGGCGGCTTATCCCATTGAACCATGGCCGCCGAAACCCTCCATCGCTTCATCGTCGATCCCAGCGCCGCCGGCGAGCGCCTCGACCGCTATTTGGCCAAGCGTTGCCCGGAGCTGAGCCGTTCCCAAGTCAAGCTGCTGATTGAAAACGGCGAAGCTTGGGTCGGCCGACGCTCGGCCAAGGCCGCCCATCTTTTGAAAGCCGGCGAGGAAATCGGTTTGCGCATTCCGCCGCCCCAAGCCTTGGAAGCCGTCGCGGAAGATCTGCCCCTGCAAATCGTCTATCAGGATCAAGATCTGCTGGTCCTCGACAAAAGCGCCGAAATGGTGGTTCACCTCGGCGCCGGCGCCCGACAGGGGACCTTGGTGAACGCCTTGCTCCATCATTGCTCCGATCTCTCGGGCATCGGCGGCAAGGAACGGCCCGGCATCGTCCATCGCCTCGACAAGGGCACCTCGGGTTTGCTGGTCGTGGCCAAGAACGACGCGGCCCACCGCCATCTCTCGGCCCAATTCAAGGAGCGCCAAGTCGAGAAAGTTTATTACGCCTTCGTTTGGGGCCGGCCCAAGAAAGCGGCGGGGAAGATCGACCTGGCCTTGGGCCGCAGCCAGCGCAACCGCAAGAAGATCGCGACCCGCGGACCGAAGCTGCGGCCGGCGGTGACGAACTACCGGCTGATGGAAAGTTGGGGCCCGGTGTCGCTGCTCGAGCTGAAGCCCGAGACCGGCCGCACCCACCAGCTCCGGGTGCACTTGTCCGAGCTCGGCCATCCGATCGTGGGCGATCCGCTTTATGGAAGCGCCCGGGCCAAGGCGGCCCCGGCCGAGTGGCGTCAGGCTTTGGCGGCGATGAAGTTTCAGCTGTTGCATGCCGGCAAGCTGAGCTTCCGTCACCCGCGCAGCGGCAAGGCCTTGAGCTTCGAGGCGCCGCTGCGCGAGGAGATGCGGGAGTTTAGAGATCTGCTAGAAAGGAAGTCATCCTGAGCGAAGCGAAGGATCTGCGACTTGCCAATGGGTCAATGAACGTCAGAGATTCTTCGTCTCCTCGGAATTCCCTTAAGATGACACGAAGAGAACGGATCTTTCAAAGAGCCTTCGTAGGTCGCAGATCCTTCGCTTCGCTCAGGATGGCAGTGGCGATACTATGATCTTCTTCACACCCTACGACAAAATTGCCGGCGCCTTCCTCGGTCGCTTGCCCGAGGATCTTGGCGAGGAGTTCTTCCAGGTCGACCAGGTCCATGGCGACGCCATCGCCACGATCCGGGACTTTGGCGAAGCCAAGGCCCTCAAGGGGCGAAAGGCCGACGCCATCATCACCACGGCCTGGGCGGTGCCGATCGCGATTCGCACCGCCGATTGCGTGCCGATCCTCCTGGCCCATCCCGATCGGGTGGTGGCTGCGGTCCATGCCGGTTGGCGCGGCACCCAGGCCGGAATCTTGGCCAAGACGATCCAAACGATGGAACGGGAATTCAAGGCCGATCCGGCCGAGATTTTCGCCGCCATCGGCCCCTCGATTTGCGGGCCTTGCTACGAAGTGGGGAAGGAGGTGGCCGAGCATTTCATTCCGGCCCCGGATTCGAAGATTTGCCGGCCCCGGCCCGGCGGCGAGAGGTTCGAGCTCGACTTGAAGGCGGCCAATGCCGCCCAAGCCTTGGCGGCGGGCTTAAGGCCGGAAAACCTCGAGATCCATCCCGAGTGCACCCGCTGCCGCGAGGACCTGCTCCACTCCCATCGCGGGGCCTTGGCCCGCGGCGAGGCGCAGGCCGGCCGGAACTATTCCTGGGTCATGATTGCGCCCTGACCGCCGACCGTGATCTCGGGAATGCGCAGGGTCGGCTGGGCGTCGGCCACCGGAACGCCTTGGCCGTCTTTGCCGCAAGTGCCGATGCCATAGCCCATATCGTTGCCGATCCGGTCGATGGTCTTTAGGACGGTCGGACCGTTGCCGGTCAGGGTGGCGCCGCGGACCGCCTCGCCGAGCCGGCCGTGCCGGATCAAGAAGCCCTCGCTCACCTCGAAGACGAAATCGCCGTTGACGGTGTTGACTTGGCCCGAGCCCATCCGGGTGACGTAGAGGCCGCGGTCGACGCTTTTCAAGATCGCCGCCGGATCGTCCTGGCCCGGCGCGATCATGGTGTTGGTCATCCGGACGATCGGCCGGTGGCGGTAGGACTCGCGGCGGCCGTTGCCGGTGGGGGCGACGCCGTCGCGGGCGGCATAGATCCGGTTGTTCATGTAGCTCTTGAGGACGCCGCGGTCGATCAGGACGTTGCGTTGGGAGGGAGTTCCCTCGTCGTCGAAGAGGAAGGAGCCGCGCTTTCCCGGTAGGGTGGGGTCGTCGAGCACCGTGATCGCCGGGCCGGCCACCGTTTGGCCGATTTTGTCTTGATAGACCGAGAGGCCTTCACGGGCGAGGTCGGCTTCCAGCCCATGGCCGACGGCCTCGTGGACCAAGGTGCCGCCGGCTTCGGCGGCGACGACCACCGTCATCGGGCCGGAGGGCGCCAGCGGGGCCTCGAGCATTCGGATCGCCCGCCGGGCCGCGGTTTCGGCGGTGCGAAGCGCCGCGTCTCCGCCCAAGATCTCGAATCCTTGGGTGCCGCCGAGCGGCTCATAGCCGGTCTGGAGATTTTCGCCGTCGGAAGCCACCGCCTGGACGACGAAGACGACGTAGATTTGCCGATCCTCGCAAAGCTCGCCGTAGGAGTTGGCGATGCGGATATGGCGGAGCTGGTCGCGGTAGCTGGTGGTGACCTGGGCCAGCCGCGAGTCGATGCTCCAGGCCAGATCGTCGGCTTCCTGGAGAACCTTGATCTTGTCGGGCAGGCCGACGGTGGTCGGGTCGATCTTGACGACCTGCCGCCAGTCGGCTTCCTTCCTCTGCAGGCCGAGGTCGCGGTCGAAATTCCCGGCCCGCAGCGCGTCGGCCAGATCGGAAGCCAGGCCGAGCAGACTCGCCTCGCTGATCTCATTGGTATAGGCGTAGGCGGTTTTGCCGTCGTGGACCACCCGGAGGCCGACCCCGGCGTCGGCGCCGCTGAAAATTTTCTCGAAGCGCCGGCCTTCGCGCTGCAGGTGAGTGCTATGGCTCAACTCTTCGAAAATTTCGGCGAAATCGCCGCCGTTCTTGAGGGCCCGCTTTAATATTTTGCCCAGATCCATGTTTTCGATCATGTCTCTTCAGTAGCAAGGGGCTTTAGCCCCGTCAACGGTGCGTCATTGGCGCCTTCGGCGAAGATGGGGCTAAAGCCCCTGGCGACGGCCATTTTATAGGCAGGGAATTCAGTTGAGCTTCGCCGCCGTCCTAAGTAAAAGCTTGGGCCAGCAAGGAGCACCCATGAAGGACCCAAAAATCGCGATCATCGGCGGCAGCGGGCTGTACGAAATGGAAGGCCTCAAGGTGTTGGAGGAGCGCTCGGTCGAGACGCCCTTTGGCGAGCCCTCCGACGATTTCGTGATCGGGGAGCTCGAAGGCCTGCCGGTGGCTTTTTTGGCCCGCCATTCCAAAGGCCATCGGCTCTTGCCCAGCGAGCTGAATTTTCGCGCCAACATTTACGCGATCAAGAAGCTGGGCTGTGAATTCGTTCTTTCGGTTTCGGCGGTCGGCTCGCTCAAGGAAGAGATCGAGCCCGGACATCTCGTCATGGTCGATCAGTTCATCGACCGCACCTTCCAACGGCCGGCCACTTTCTTCGGCGAAGGCATCGTCGCCCACGTCTCCTTCGCCGATCCGGTCTGCCCGGTCTTGCGGGCCAAGCTGCACCAGGCGGCCCAGGCCGAAGGCGCGGTTTCCCATCCGGCCGGAACTTACGTCTGTATCGAGGGGCCGATGTTCTCGACCAAGGCCGAATCCAAGCTCTACCGGAGCTGGGGCGCCGATGTCATCGGGATGACCAATCTTCAAGAAGCCAAGCTGGCTCGCGAAGCCGAGCTTTGCTACGCGACGATGGCGCTTTCAACCGATTACGACTGTTGGCATGAAGAGCACGACAGCGTCACGGCCGAGATGGTCATCGCGACCTTGCTCAAGAACGTCAAAACCGCTCAACAGGTGATCCGCCGGGTGATCCCGCAAGTGGTTCAGGAGCGGGAATGCGTCTGTTCCCGCGCTTTGCGCCACGCCTTCGTCACCAACAAGCTCTTGGTTCCCGAGGGCACCAAGAAGAAGCTCAAGCTGATCTACGGCAAGAATTTATAGTATGACCGAATCCCTAGGCTCCTATCTGCGCCGCGAGCGCGAGCTCCGCAAGATCCCCCTCGCCGAGGTGGCCGATCAGACGCGGGTCAAAATCGAGTATCTCCAGGCCATCGAGTCGGAGCATTTCGAAAAGCTGCCCGGCATGACCTTCGCCCGAGGTTATCTCAAGGCTTACGCCTCCTACGTCGGGTTGAACCCCGAAGACGTCTTGCTTCGCTTCGAGGACCTGCTCAAGGGAATGACCGCCTGGGACAAGCCCGACACCCGGCCGCGGGCGGCCAAGCTCGGCTGGCTCCTCCTCTTGCTGCTGCTCTTCGGGGCAGGTACCATCCTGGTGCTATGGCTGCAAAAATAGCCGAACCGGTCCGGGACTCGGCGTTCCTCCTGCGCTCGGTGGCCTATGGCGACGACCACCGCATCTTGAGCTTCCTCACCGCCGCTCATGGCCGGGTCGACATGATCGCCCTCGGCGCCCGCAAGAGCCTCAAGCGCTTTTCCGGCGTCCTCGACTTCGTTCATTGCCTCGACATCGAGTTCAAGCCGAGCGAGCGCGGCTTGGCGACCCTGCTGCAATGCCGTTTGGAGGAAAGTTTCGCTCCGATCGGCGAGAGCTACGAAGCCACGGTTCTGGCCCTGCAATGGCTCGGTTTGCTGGCCAAGGCCCTGCCCGAGGCTCAGCAAGTGGCCGGAGTTTTCCAGCTTCTTCAGGGGGCTTTTCGCCGCCTTGGCTGCGAAAACTTCGCCTGGCTCGACGTCGCTTTCCGGCGTCAGCTCCTTTCCAGGCTCGGCTTTCACCTCGATCTGTCGCGCTGCTCCCGCTGTCAGAATCACGGCAGCGGTCGCTATTATTTCTCGGCCGGCGAGGGCGGCCTGGTCTGCGCCGCCTGTCATCGGGGGCCGGAGCGCCAAGGGATCTCCGAAGTCATTCCCGAGAGCTTTTGGGAGGAGGGCTCGGGCTCTTCGGCTCATCTCGCCAATTCCCGCCGCATCCTGGAGGAAAGTTTTCGCAGTTTCCTGGGGGTGGATATTCCGCGGATCGAATACGACTTGGTTAGGCCAGCCACTTCTTAAAAATAATGTGACATCATAACGGATCTCGCGTCATAGATCTCGCACTTCAATATAAGGAAGGGTGTATGAAAAATATTTTGTACAGCTTCTTGTTGCTCTTGGCATTGGGATTCCGGCCTGCTCACGCCGATACGAACCTGGTCAATGTGAATTTGGGTTCGCCCGAGGCCCGTCAATTGAGCGGCGTCTACGGCAAGGCTTATGGCTTTACGCCGGAGCTGGTCGCCCCGGTAATGATGGCGCCGGCCGAGGAAGTGCCCTCGATCCTACGAATCGCCCAGGCTACGAGCACCCTTCCTCTCCAAGTGTGGATGATGCGTAAGATGGGCATGGACTACGGCCAGATTGTCTCGAATTTCGCCTTGGGACCGACAATCCCAGCGGCTCCCGATCCGGTCTTTATTCAGAGCAACCAGACTTATTTTTTGAGGGAAATTTTGCAAGTTACTCCTCAAGCCCTGCCGATAATCCCTATGTCGGGAGTGAATTTTTCTCGGGCCGTCCTTCACCCCTATGACCCGGCGTACGGCTTTTGGCTGCCGCCGGGAATCGCCCAAAAGTACGGTTATCGCGTTCCGCCCGGAAAGATCAACCGAGCCGGATGGGTCCTGGTGCCGGGCGAGGGTCGGGACCACCACCACTATCATCACGGCAAGCATAAGAAGTGGAAGCATAAGAAGCACAAGGGTTGGAAGCACAAGGGAAAGCATAAAGGTTGGCATTGAGAGGCTCGGCCCCGAAATCGGTTACCCTTTTTACCATCGTTGGACTTTTGGTTTTTCTGGGCCTGCTCGCGGAGCTCTGGCGGCACTTTCTTCCTTCCCCCTTAGCCGAGGCTTGGGCGCCGCTTTTTTCCCTCAGTTTCGAAGGCAATGTCCCGACCTGGTACTCCTCCTGCTTGCTCTTTTGGTGCGGCCTGATCTTGATCGAGATTGCCGGCGGAATCCGGAAGAGGCGGGCAGCCTACGGCCGGCACTGGACCTTCCTGGGGATCGGCTTCTTTTATATGTCCTTGGACGAAGCGATTGGGATCCACGAGAGCTTGGGTGGTATCACCGGCTCCGGCGGCATTCTATATTATGACTGGATCGTCCCGGCCGCTGTCCTCCTCCTAATCTTGGCTTTGTTTTACTGGCCGTTTCTCGGGAGCCTCCGGCCGGATCTCCGCCGACGCTTCCTATTGGCGGCGACGCTCTATGTCGGTGGCGCGGTTGGGATGGAGTTGCCTTTAGGTTATTGGGTCACTCGTTTCGGCGATGACGGCTTCGGCTACGCCGGCCTCGACCTGGTCGAAGAAGCTCTCGAGCTGGTGGGCGCGACCCTGTTCCTGACGACTTTGATCGGCGAGCTAAGGTCAGGGAGGGAAGGGGGGCTCGCATGATTCCCCAGGAAAAGCTCCACTCGCCTTACATCGTTGGTCCAGCCTACGACTGGGGCTTTTTCCTCCTGCCGCCCTTGCTCTGCCTGATCCTGGGAATGCTGATTTCGCGTAGCGACCTCAGCGAGACGCCGATCTTGGTGGCCGGCGTTTCCACCACCGTGGTCGGACTCGCCCTTGGAATCATCGTGCATGCTCATTTGGCGGCGGTTCTTTTTCGCAGCCATGGCAATCCCGAGATTTTCCGGCTTCACCCTTATCGCTTTCTCCTCGTTCCGCTGCTGATCGGGATCGCCATCCTTTCCTCGGCTTGGATCGCGGTGGCTGCGACGGTGGTCGCGACCTTTTGGGACGTCTGGCATTCCGGCGCTCAAACCTTCGGCTTCGGTCGAATTTATGAGCGGAACGCCGGCTTGACCGGTGAGAAGACCCGCCGTTTGGATTTCTGGCTGAACCAGCTTCTCTACGCCGGGCCCATCCTGGCCGGAGTCACCTTAAAAGATCACTTGGAAGATTTCGAAGGTTTTGGCGAGTTGGGCTCGACCTTCTTTGCGACCGTTCCGGCCTACGTCGAAAGCCGGCAGCGTTACCTGACCTGGGCCGTGCTCGCCATTGGAACCCTGTTCCTGCTTTATTACGCCTACGCCCATTGGCGCCTTCACCGTCAGGGCCAGCGCTTCTCTTTCCACAAAACCTATTTGCTCGCCTCGACCGGGCTTTGCTCCATTTATACCTGGGCCTTCAACAGCTGGGGCGAGGCTTTTTTCATCATGAACTTATTCCACGCCGTTCAGTATCTGGCCTTGATGTGGGTCACCGAAGGCCGCCGGATACCGAAGCGACTGCGC
This sequence comes from bacterium, assembly GCA_035281585.1. Lineage (NCBI taxonomy): Bacteria > bacterium. The sequence continues at coordinate 21,007 of DATEDP010000059.1, read as the reverse complement.
CTTCCCGAGGGTCCCAAGACCACCTATCTCGCCTTGGCCGGCTTCTTGGCCTTGACCCTTTCCTATGGATTTTTTGCGGAAGTGGTGAGCGAGAAAATGGACCTGTTCTGGGCGATCACCATCGTCGTTTCCTTGATGCACTTTTGGTACGACGGCTTTATCTGGTCGGTGCGGAGGGCTTGAGCTACTTCTTGGGCTTCTTCCAAGTGTCGCGCTTGCTCAAATCCTCCGGAACCAGCTTAAATTCGAAGTCGCCGCCGCGGTCCTTGTCCTGGAAGTACAGCTGAAGCTCGATCGGGTCGGTGCCGGTGGTGATGGAATCGGGCGAGAGCTTGAGCGAGGGCAGCTTGAACTTGGCCATCTGCTTGCGGCCGTCGACTTCGAAGAGCTGGATGAGGAGGTTGACGATTTCGGTGACCCGGCCCTTGCCGTTATTGTCGGTGTCGAAGCTCTCGAGCTTGAGCTCGCTTTCGACCACTTCGCCGGGCAGCTTGCCGGCGACCTTGCCGATCAGGGGGAACTTGCCGAGCAGCCAGCCGAAGATCGGGAATTTGGCCCAAATTTTGGCGCTGGCTTCGATCTCGGTGATCGAGAAATCCTTGATCTTCAGCTTCTTCAAGTCGGCTTTGCGGCCGGAGTCGGCGTCGGGCCGGGTGAATTCGAAGGCCTCGAGGTCCTTGACCTCGATCTTGGCGGTGGCGATATCCATCTTGGTCTTGATCACCGAGCCATTGCTCAGCGCCTTGAGCTCTTTGCGGCGGGCCGAGGGGTCGTCGCGGAAAATAAGATCCTCGACCGAGCCGCTGATCTTCATGGCTCCGGGATTCCCGTCCTTCATGGCTTTGGTCAGCAGGATTTTTTCGGGCGTGATCTCGAGGCTGCCCGAACCCTCGATGACGATGTCCTTGAGGTGCCCCTCAATCGAAAAGCCCTTGGTGGCGACCTCGATCAGCGGAATGTTGATCTGGGGGATTTGGAGCTTGAGCTCGCCCGAAATCTTGCCGCTCAGCCCGCTCGCGTCCTTGAGGAGGTGAATCTTGCCCTCCTTGAGGGAGGAGGCCCCGACTTCGCCGATGGGCAGGTGGCCCGATTTCAGATTCGCCTTTTCGACGTCGATGTCGACTCCGAAGCTGAAGTTCGGGACGGCGCCGTCAAAGGGCAAATCGACGCTGATCTTGATTTCGCTGGGCCGAATCACCGTATCGCTCATCGTCAGGTCGCCGGTCGCCGGGTTGGAGATGAAGAAGTCCTTCACCTTGCCGGAGAACTTGAGCTCGGTCTTGACGTGGGTGGCGACGGCGTCCTTGCTGGTCTCGAAGACGGCCGATTGGATCGAGCTTTCACCGGCGCTGCGGAATTCGTAGTTCTCCTGGGTGTTTTTGTAGCGGACCTCGCCCGAGCTATCGGCCTTGTTGATCTCGAGCTTGACCGCTCCCGGCTTGCTCAAGTCCAGGCCGATCTTTTCGATGTCACCCTTGTCGATGGTCATTCCACCTTGGTTTTGCTGGAGCGAGATCGCCTTGCCTTCGAGGCCCTTGACCGTGACCTTGGGTCCGCCCCGGGTGCCTTCCAGGAAGATCGAGGAAATCTTGCTTTCGCCGAGGTTGACCTTGGTTCCGCTGGGGCTGTCCTCGAAGGAAAGGGATTTGGCGCCCAAGCCCTTGAACAAAATCGAGTCGAGGCCCTTCACCCGGGCCGACTTGATCTCGGCCCCTTGGATGCTGGCCTTGAGCCCGCGGTTTTTGTCCTCGAAGCTCAGCTCCTCGGCCTTGATCCCGATGATTTCGACGTCGGCGAGAAGCTTGTCGATCACCGGCTGCCAGTCCCGCTTGGGCTTGGGATGGGAGCTGGGATCGATGCACCGGTCCTTCACGACTTGAGGGTCCTCGGGCGGCGTGATCGGGAAGACCAGCTTCATCAGCTCGGAGTAGGGCGGGAGGTTGAAGCGGATTTTCCCGGCTTTCAGGCCCTTGGCGGCAAACGCGAAATTGGGCGTGCCCAGCCGGAGGTTGGGGATGTCGCCGAGCTCGACCTCGAGCGTCGTCTTTTTGGCATCGCCTTGGAGCTTGATCCGGTTGACGCCGCCGGCCCCGAGATCGATGTGGCCCCGCCCGCCGAGCGGGATCGAGGTTTTCCGAAAGAGAATGTCGATGACCGCGGCCTCGGGATGAAGGGCGTCGAAAAGCGAGGGCTTTTTCTCCAAGAAATTGGGGCGGACGACCAAGGCTCCCGGCTTCTTGTCGTAACAGCCGTCGGCGATCACGTAGTCCGGATCGTGGGCCTCGGCCATGGGAAGGAAGCGCAGCAGTTGATCCATCCGTCGAGGCATCTGAAAGGGAGTGATGCCGAGGTCGGTGTAAGTCTTCTTGTCGACGATACCCCAGCCCTTCAGCATGTTCTCGCTGATGTCGAAGGAAACCCCGGGCGCCTCGTCGAAGAGAAATCCGATGGGCCGCATGATGATCCGGCTCGATTTATCGGAGTGGGGCACGGCGGTTCCCATCGGCACCTTGTAGGAGGGGTTCAGGGCCGCGCGAAAATCCTTGCCGCTCTCGAAGGGATCCTCTTGTTCCACTTTCAAGGGCCCTTGATCGTTTTTGTTGAGCGGGTGGGTCATGTAGAAGCCGTTGATCCGGTTGCCGGTTCGGCCGGGAAACTTGTCGTAAAGGACCCAGAAATCGTAGAGCTCGGAGAAGCCCTTCCCCTCCAGCGGTCGGACGCTCAGGTGGAGGTCGCCTTTGGTGTCCTTCTCGAAGAAGTTCTTGCAGGTTTCTTTGTTCGGATAGTCCTTGGCTCTGACGATTTCCGAAAAGCGGCAGCCGGCCTCGCCGCCGTTGACGACCATCTTTTTCAGGTCGAGGTCCAGCGAATCGACGGCCATGAAGAGGTCGATCATGAGCTGGCCGGTGTCGTCGGCATTCCACTTCGGCGGTTCGACTGGCGCCGCCGCCTGCATCGGGATCGAGGGGGTGAAAATTCCGGGGATGCGAAAGCCGCCGGGCGAGGATTGAAGCAAATCGAAGTGAAAGCCTGACTCGAAGCGGTCGAGTTTAATTCGGTCCAGCGAGAATCCGCCGGTTCCGAAGCTCAGCGGTTGGGGCTCGACCGGATAGGGATCGGCGAAGGGGGAGTTGAAGCTGATTTTCGGGAGCTTCGGAGGAGTCACGGCTTGGGCGCCTCCTTGGGCTTGCTTTCGCTCTTTTCATCCCAGTTCTTCTTGGCCAAATACTGATCCACCTTCTTGGCGAAGCCGGCCGCGGTATAGGGAAGGTGGTCGTGATTGAACTGCCAGGAGAGCACCAGGTTGTTGTCGAAGTTGATGCCGAAGACCCGGGCCACCGCCGGATCGATCAAGGTGCCCAGGTGAAATTGTCCCTTGATCCACTGGTTGTCGAAGTCGATGCCGTCGGTCCGCCGCACCTCCCATTTGGTGTTGGAGAGGACCGGGGTTCCGACCAGCAATTCGGGATCGTCGGGATGAGGCTTGGAGAGCGGCATTCCGTCGGCGCCGCGCAAGTGGATGTCGCCTTGGCCGTCGCCGCTTAGGGCGATATAGCCTTTGCCCTTGAAGGTCTCGTAATTCATGTTCCAACGGCCGTTCAACCGGCCGTCGAGGTCGAGGCCGAGAATGCGTCCGCCGGTGCTGCGGGCGAGCTTGGGATCGGTGAAGCCGGTGACGCCGAAGCTCAAGTTGAGGTTTTTCAGGTCCAGCGTCTTGGTGTTCTTGTTGATCTCGATCGCCAGCGGCGTTTTGGCGGGCGCCTTGGAAGTCAACCAGATCGGTCCCCGGATCCAGCCTTTCTTGGACCAGCCCGAGCCGTTGGCGCTGAGGTCGAGCTCCGGAACCGTCCAGCGGACGACGCCGGCCATGGGCTCTTCCTTGACCAAGCCGAAACCGACCTTCAGCTTGCTCAAATCCAGCCGGTCGAAATCGAGCCGGTCGGCGCCGAGATGGAAGCCGTAATGGGTGGTTCCTTCCCAGGTCTCGCGATTGAACTTAGCGAACAAGTTTTCGACCGGGCTGCGCCGGACCTTGCCGGCGGCGTCGGTCTGGACGCTTTTCAAGGTGGCGGCGAACACGCTGCTCTCGGGGAAATGGCTGCCGTCGAGGTCCAGCACCCAATTTTCTTTAAGACCATCGTGCTTCAAAGCATTGAGGGTGAATTGGGTGTCGACGTTCCGCAGGGTGGCGGCCATGTCGTAGAGGCCGTCCAGTCCCTTGACCAGAGTCAGGCCGCCCTCGATCGTGAAGGAGCGGAAATGGCCGCCTTCGATCTTGGGGAAGCGGAAGTTCAGCGACAGGTAACCGGGGTCGGAAGACGGTATCGGACCATGGAGATTATAGTCGGTGATCTCCAGCTCGGCATCTTGCCAGTGAATGCCACCTTCGGTTTTCAGGTCGAGGCCGCTCAGCTTCAGGTTGAGCGAGTGGGGCTCGATGACCCAGCGCTTGACCTCGCGGCTTTCGCCGTTGGCCAGGGTTTCAACCTCGACCTTGGGGACCAAGCGGACCTGGCCGTGCAGGTCGCCGGAGATCGTCACCTTGCCGAGCTGGGGGAGGCGCAAGGAGACGGCATCGAGCGAGAGGTTGAGCTCGACGTCGGCGCCATTGGCGTCGCCCCGCACCAAGATCGCCGGCCGGTGCAGCAGGTAGTTGGCGGCGAGGTCGTCGACCGAGCGGATCCTTCCATCCAGGATGGCGAAAAGTCCGGGCTTGTCGGCATCGGTCCGCAGGTATTCGAGGTGACCCAATTGGACGTCGAGATTGTCCAAGCCCAGGGTCGAGGTTTTCTCGCGGTGGACATAAACGCCAAGGTCGGCTTTCAAGCTCGTCAAGTCGATCAAGCCGGGGCTGAAGAGGCGGTTGATTCGGACCGGCGCAAGGGCTTCCACTTCCCAATCCTTGAGCTGGCTCAAGGTGAATTGGGTGCGGAAGAGATTGCTCTCGCCCTTGGGGTCCTCGCTGAACTCGACGTAAAGGTTCTTGGACAGCAAGCGCCGGGGATGAAGCTGGGCGCTGACCGAAAGTTTGTCGAGCAACTGCTCCAGGATGGCGCGCTGTTCCGGATTCTCCTCTTTCTTCACGGGATCGGTATTGGCCCTGAGCTCGCTGACCGCGGCGTAAACTTCGTTCATCGCCAGCTTGTCGGGCAAGCGCCCGCTCCGGGCGATGTTGAGAAAGTAGGGGAGAACCTTCAATTGGCCTTTCGCCGGATTGGCTTGATAGGCCTCGAAGGAGACGGCTTCCCGCTTTTCCGGGTGGTAAGCCACCGGCAGATACTTCAGCAGCATCGGCGTGAGATCGGCCTCGTAGAGAGCGGGATCGGTCGGGCTGGGCGAAATGCTCACTCCCTTGAGGGGGAGACCGAGCGGAAGGGCCGCGTTCCAGAAACGATTGGTCACCTTGGCGCTGAGCAGAAGCTTGCCCTGGCGAATCTTCACGCCCTGGGCTTGGACGCCGGGAAGCTGACCGAGAATGCCTTTGGCGGAGATTTCCAGATCCTTGGCCGAGAACAGCTCCATTCCCTCGAGCGGCAGGAGGGCATCGCCGTTTTGCCACTCGATCTCCAAGGCCTGGCAAGCTTCAAGACCGCTGGCGCTGGGGTTCAAGGAACCGGTGCAGACCATGGAATCGAGGCCAAGCTTTAGGTCGGGCCCCTTGGGGAGCTTTGGCAGGGAGCTCCCGCCCTTCATGCCGAGATAGACACCCAGGGAGGTGTCGGTGACTTCCAGCGGAAAATTGCCTTGGCGCGAGGCCAGCAAGGTCTCGATGTAGTTTTGGGAGCGAAGGAAAGTGTTTTGCTGGATGAAGGTGCGAGAAGTCTTGAGGGATTCCGGCCAGTAGATTTCGGCGCTACAGTCGCTCGGCGAAGGCAAGTAGGCAAGATTGTCGGGATTGTGCGCGAAGAAGTCGAGGTCGGAGCTCGGCGTCGCGTCGGGCGCGCCGCCGTGGCAATTCGCGCAAGACTTCGGAGAATAGTGGTCTGCAGGAAGGGGCGTGTGCCGCCCAAGTCCCTTAACCGATGTGCCCGTCGGTGGACTCATGACGCCTTCGACAAACTGCGTTAAAATTCCAACAAATCCCTAGACTTATCTTCGGTGAGCCCCTGCGGAAGTTGCTAGCGCGTTCATGGATGTCTGCAAAGGATATTTTTAATTAACTTATCGGTTACTTTGGGAAGGAGAGAGGAGGTTTAACTACCGGCAATCACTACTTTATGATTGCCGGTAGTTGGTAGGATAGTGGGTGGGGTTAGAAAGATTAGAAAGAAGTAGTTTTTAAAAAGGTGTGAAGAAAACTTTTCAAATTCCTATTCGATAAATTTCAAAGACATGAATAGGTTTTGCAAAGCGATTGCCAATTGACCAAAAGGCAAAACTTTTTTCTAAGTACTTGTATTTGTGTGATTTTATATTTAGAAGAGGCTGCAAAAGAAAGCAGACCTCAGCCAAGGTTGAGGGGGGAAGTCCCCAGCCTTGGTCTTGAGCGCGGGGCTTAGGCCCCCAAATCCTATGACCAAGCCCAGGCCCTTCGGACATTACTTCATCCTCGAGAAGATCGCGCAAGGCGGCATGGCGGAGATCTTCAAGGGGCTGACCTACGACTTCAGCGGGCTCAAGAAGTTCATCGTCATCAAGCGCATCCTGCCCCATATCGCGGCCAACAAGGACTTCATCCGAATGCTGATCGACGAGGCCAAGATCGCGGTCAAGCTGAGCCACGGCAACATCGCCCAGACTTTCGACCTCGGGAAGGTCGCCGACGACTATTTCATCGTGATGGAGTACGTCGACGGCCGCACCGTCAGCCAGATCTACAAGAAGGCGGTCGAGCTCAAGATTTTCATCCCGATCCCGCTGGCGGCCTACGTGACCAGCGAGATCTGCAACGGCCTCAACTACATGCACCGCCGCCGCGACGAGCTGGGCACCGCCCTCGAGATCGTTCATCGCGACATCAGCCCCCAGAACGTCATCCTCTCCGAATCGGGCAATGTGAAGATCGTCGACTTCGGGGTGGCCAAGGCCGCCTTCAAGCTCTCGGAGATGGAGCGGGGTGTTCTCAAAGGGAAGTTCGCCTACATGTCGCCGGAACAGACCGAGGGCCGGAACATCGACTCCCGCTCCGACATCTTCTCCACCGGCGTGGTGCTCTGGGAAATCCTCACCGGCCGGCGGCTCTTCAAGAAAAAGTCGAATCCCGAGACCATCGAGGCGGTTCAGAGCATGACGATCTTTCCGCCCAGCGCCTACCGCAACGAGATTCCCTCCGATTTGGACGATATCGTCATGAAGGCCTTGGAGCGCGATCCCGAAGCCCGCTACGCTTCGGCCGAGGACATGTCGCTGGCCCTGACCAAGTTCCTGCTCCGCCATCATCCCGAGTTCAAGCCGGTCCAGGTCGGCGATTTCCTCAAAGAGGTCTTCGACAACGAGGAAAACACCGGCGACCTTTACCAGGAAAAAACCATGCGCGAGGAGCTGACGGTCCGGGAGATCGGTGAGATGCCGCGCGAAGGGAACGAGGAAGAAGCCATCGAGCTGCCCGAAGACACGATGATCGTCGATCCCCAGGAGCTGGACTTCCGCTCGATCTTCGAGGAAATCGACGTCGACGAGGAGGTGAGCGACATCACCCGGGCCATCGGCTTCAGCGAGGTTTCGACCTCGGGAACCGCCGAGGTCGACCCGTCGCTCCTGCCCGACGCCAAGCCCAAGCCTCCGCCCGAGCCGGAAGAGATCACCGGCGACCTGGAAATCGACGGCGAGGCCGAGGAGCCCGAGCCGAAGTTCACGCCGATCCCGTCCAAGCGAAAGCCGGAGTCTTCCGCCTCGGCCGAGGCGACCGGGCCGGCCCGGGAGCGCTGGGTCTTGCCCCTGATGCTCCTTCTCTTCCTCGCCGGCCTTGGCCTTTTGCGTTATTTCATGACCCGGTCCGAGAAGAAGGCTCCGGTGCCGGCGACCATCCAAGCCTCAGCTCGCAGCAGCCTCGAGGTGCGGAGCCAGCCGTCGGGGGCGGCCATTTACATCGATGGCCAGCCCATCGGGCAAAAAACCCCGGCCATCCTAAATTTGCAAAATCTCAAGTTTCCCCTGGTCTTAGGCCTTTCCTTGGGAGGTCCGCCGAACTGGCAGCGTCGCTTGGAAGAAGCTGCGCCCGGCTTGATCGTCGCCGATCTCCAGGTGCCCGTCGGCTTTCTGGAGGTCCAAAGCTCGCCCTCGGGAGCGGCGATCTCGCTCGACGGCAAGAACGCCGGCAAAACGCCGCTCTTGGCCCACCAAGTCCCAGCGAACCAAGAAATCGACCTGAGCCTCGAGCTTCAGGGCTTTAAAACCTACCAGAATGAGATTTCCTTGGCTCCCGGCCAAAACCTCCGGATTTACCACGCGATGGAAAAGAATAGCTCTCGTTGACCCCGCGAAATCACTAAGCTTATAATCGGATCGTCAACCCACGAATGGAAGGTACAGGGTCAATGGGAATCGAGGGCTTCAAGGACGAAACCGTCGTCACAAGCATCGGCCAACTGGAGGGGATCACCGAGAAGGAACCGGCGGTGGACTTCTTGGGCGGCCCCTCGATGGGGATGCAGGTCATCCTTGAGGAAGGCGACTCGGTTTTCGGCCGGAGCAAGGACGCCACCATCGTCGTCGAGGACGAAGCGATCAGCCGCTGCCACTTCAAGATCAAGGTCCGCGACAAGATCGCCACCATCGAGGACATGAACAGCACCAACGGCACCTACGTCAACGGCCACCGGGTGAAGCAGCAGGTGCTGAAGGCCAACGACAAGATCCAGATCAGCTCGGCCACCGTCCTCCGCTTCTCCTACGTCGACACCATCGACAAGCATAGCCATGACCGCTTTTACGAGATGGCACTCTACGATCCGGTGACCTCGGCCCACACCAAGCGCTACTTCATCGATCGGCTGCAGCACGAGTTCTCCCATTCGCTGCGCCGCGGCTTGCCGCTTTCGCTGGTGATCTACGATCTCGACTTCTTCAAGAAGGTGAACGACACCCACGGTCATTTGGCCGGCGATTTCGTCCTGCAGAAGATCGCCGAAATCACCAAGACCATGATCCGCCGCGAGGACATCTTCGCCCGCTATGGTGGCGAGGAGTTCGTCATCGTGATGCGCGACACCGACGAGCCGGCGGCGGTCCAGCTGGCCGAGCGCTTGCGCAAGAAGGTCAGCCAGACCGACTTCGCCTTCGAGGGCAAGCGGATCCCGGTCACGATCAGCTTGGGCGTCTCCTGCCTTAAGGACTCCAACTTCAAGGATTTTAGGGGATTGATTCAGGCCGCCGACGAGTATCTTTACTTCTCCAAGAGCAACGGCCGGAATCGGGTCTCGGCCAAGCGCTTGCTCACTTCTTGAAGAATCCCTTCACGAACTTCTTCAGCGATTCGATCTGCCGGGCCAAGTTGTCGAGGGTCCCGCTGTCCTCGGGCTTGGCCGATCCGTTGCCCGAGGCCCGCTTGGTGAGATTGCGCATCCGCCGCCCGATCTTCTCGACTTCGCCCAGCACCTTTTTCACCTTCTCTTCATGGTCGTTGAGGTGCTTCCGGATTTCTTTCTGCTTTTTGCTCTGATGGCTGCGGTGCTTGACCATCGCCCGCTTGAGGATGGTCGGCAAGACTTCGAGAGCCTCCCGGGTCTTGACGATATAGTCCTCGGCACCCGACTGGATGGACTTGGCCGCGACCTTTTCGTCGCCTTGGCCGGTGATGATGACCACCGGAACCCGGGGAGCGCGCAGGCTCAGCTGGCGGATATGCTCGTCGCCGTCGACGTCGGGCAGGTAATAGTCGCTGAGTATCAAATCGAATTTTTTGTCGTCGAGGGTCTCGTAGGCTTCCTCGGCCGAGGCTGCCACCTTGAGGCGAATCGGACCGAATCCCTTCTTCAGCGAGCGCTCAATGAGCTCCGCGTGGTCGGCGTTGTCTTCAATGAGCAGGATTCTGGTCATGGACCCTTTTAAATTGAGAAATGACGAAGCCCGAGTTTAGGGGAGAAGGCTCGGGCGAGTCAAAAGCATTTTTCCCCGGCGGAATATGGGTTATGAAGCGGGGATGTGGAGGTGATCGATGAAGCGTTGGAGTCTATTATTCGCCCTTTGTCTCGCCGCGTCAGGCTGCGCTCACGACTATGTCACCGGAAAATCCAGCTATAATTGGTATAAGCTCCAGGACGACGTCAAGCTGGGCAATCAGGTGCTTAACGCTCAGCTTCAATCCTTTGAAAAGCAAAAAGTTCCGGTCGATCCACCCGAGGACAAGGCCCAAAGCGAGAGGCTTCAGCAGATGGTCGACCGCATCTCCAAGGTCAGCCATCTCCCCAATCTTCCCTACGAAGTGCATTTGGCCGACGCGCCGGTCGTCAACGCCTGGGCGGCGCCCGGTGGAAAGATGATGGTTTATTCGGGACTTTGGGACCCGAAGAAAGGCCTGGTCAACGAGGAGAGCGACGATGAGATCGCCGCCGTCTTGGCCCACGAGATCTCCCACGTCACCGCCCGCCACGTCACCGAGTCTCTCACTCAGAACATGACGGTGGCCTTGGCCGGCTCGGTGGCCACCAGCGCCATCGCCCTCGGCGGCTCGACCGCCGGCAGCAACCTCTTCGGCCAGTTTTTCAACACCGGATACAGCATCTACGCCCCCAGCTATTCCCGAAAAAACGAGAGCGAAGCCGACCGGATCGGCCTCTTTTACATGGCCAAGGCCGGCTACGATCCACGGGCGGCGGTCGAGGTCTGGAAGCGGGCGGCCGCCCGAAAGAAGGACGCCGGCAGCATTTTCGCCTCTCATCCCGCCAGCGGCGAGCGGGCCAAGAACCTGGAGCGGCACTTGCCGGAGGCCTTGGCGATTTACCAAAACCCTGCCTTGCCTTACCCCTCTTTCCTCGACCCTAAGTCGGTGGCCAAGCCCCAGGCCGAGTCGAAGCCTAGATGAGGTCAAAGAGCTATTGACGCTCTCCGGGGGCGGTGTTAATCCTTTTGAAAGTAACTTTCAGTGGAGCGGCCGATGGAGCAGGAAAACCCAATCGAGGTGCTCAACCAATACCTGAACGAAAAGGGGATGAAGCATACCCGGCAACGGGAAATCATCGTTTCCGAATTCTTCAAGTCGAACAAGCACATGCGGATTGAGGACCTGCTGGACCAGGTGCGGAAGATCGAGCCGTCGATCGGCTACGTGACCGTTTACCGCACCCTGATGCTCTTGAAGGAGTGCGGCTTGGCCCACCAACGCCATTTCGGCGAGGGCAAGTCGCTCTTCGAAAAGGCCGGCGAGCATCACGACCACATGATCTGCATCAAGTGCGGAAGCATCAACGAATTCGAGGACGACCGCATCGAGAAGCTCCAGGAGCAGATCGCCAAGCGGATCAACTTCAAGATCGTCAGCCACCGCCACGAGGTCTACGGCTGCTGCAGCCGCTGCCAGAACGAGTAATATGACGGGACGCGAGAACATCCTCGATACGCCGGTTCACCTGGGCGAGCTTCGCAAGGGCGAGGGCGGCCATGTCTGCAAGGTCGAGGGGCCCGAGAAGACGGTACGGCGGCTTTTGGAGATGGGCCTCATCGAGGAGTCCTACGTCGAGGTCGTCCACGAAGCGCCCTTCGGCCGCGATCCGATCGCGGTGCGGGTTCGCGGCGGCCTGCTCGGTCTGCGCCGCCAAGAGGCCGCTTGCATCCTGCTGCGGAAGGCCTCGCGTCCGTGAGCTCTTCCGAATCCCTTCTGCAACCCTACGTCGCCTTGGTCGGATCCCCCAATTGCGGGAAGACCAGCCTGTTCAACGCCTTGACCGGCGGCCGCCAGCGGGTGGCCAACTACCCCGGCGTCACCGTCGAGCGCAAGGAGGGCCGGATCGAGGCGCCCAATGGCCATCGGCTCAAAATTCTCGACCTGCCCGGAACCTACACCTTGGACGCCAACACGCTGGACGAGGCCGTCACCCGTGACGTCCTCTTGACCCGCAAGATCGAAGGCATGCCGCCCGATCTACTGATCGCGGTGGCCGACGCCACCAACCTCGAGCGCAGCCTCGGCCTCATCCTCGAGCTGAAGGCCTTGGGTTTCCCGATGGTCTTGGTCCTCAACATGATGGACTTGGCGCGGAACCGCGGCTTCGCGATCGACCTCGAGGTTTTGAGCCGGGAGCTGGCCATTCCGATCTTTCCGGTGGTCGCGACCAAGAAGGAGGGACTCGATCCTTTGCTCGAGGAAATCGCCCGCCGCCTCGGCCAAGAGCGGCCGGCGCCTGAGCGGATGTTTCCCGAGGAATCCTATCGCTTGCCGGAGCACCGGCCGGAGGAAGTGCGGGCCCGCTTTCGCGAGATCGACCGGCTGCTCAAGGCCGCCCGGCACCGAGACCTGAAGCCGGCCCGCTGGACCGACCGCTTGGACCGGATCTTCCTCCACCCGCTTTGGGGCTCGCTGCTCTTGGTCCTCGTCCTGGGTTTCGTTTTCCAAGCCATCTTTAACTGGGCAAGCTACCCGATGGACGGGATCGAAGCGGCATTGGGCTGGATCGGGCGGCAAGTGAGCGCTTGGCTGCCGGACAATTGGATTCGCAGCCTTTTGGTCGATGGCATTTTGGCCGGCGTCGGATCGGTGGTGATCTTTCTTCCCCAAATTCTGCTGATCTTCTTCTTTATCCTGATGCTCGAGGACTCGGGCTACATGGCCCGGGCGGCCTTCCTGATGGACCGCCACATGGGCCAGGTTGGCCTCCATGGCCGGGCTTTCATTCCGCTGCTCAGCTCTTTCGCCTGCGCGATCCCCGGGATCATGGCGACCCGCACCATCGAAAATCCGCGCGACCGCTTGACCACCATCCTCATTTCGCCGCTGATGGCCTGCTCGGCCCGCCTGCCGGTCTACACCTTGCTCATCTCGGCCTTCATCCCCAACCGGGAGGTCTGGGGTCCGATTCGGCTGCAGGGCTTGGTGATGCTGGGCCTCTACGCCCTGGGCGCCTTGACCGGCTTGGCGGTGGCTTGGGTGCTGAAGCATTTGGTTTTCCGCGGGCCGCGGCCGACCTTTTTGCTCGAGCTGCCCACCTATAAATGGCCCAATCCGCGCAACGTCTTGATCGGCATGTCCGAAAGGGCCTGGATCTTCCTGAAGCGGGCCGGAACCGTCATCTTGGCCGTGTCGATCGTGATCTGGTTCCTTTCCTCTTATCCCAAACCGCCGGCCGAAGCCGCGCCGGATCAGCCGGCGATCACCTACAGCTTCGCCGGCAAGATCGGCAAGGCGATCGAGCCGGTGATCCGGCCGATCGGCTTCGATTGGTCGATCGGCATCGGCTTGCTCACCGGGATGGCGGCGCGGGAGGTGATCGTCGGGACCTTGGCCACGGTTTATTCGGTGGAGGACAGCGGGGCCGCGCTGGAGGGCGGGAGCTTAAGCTCGGTGTTGCAGAGTCGATGGAGCCTGGCGACGGGTTTGAGCTTGCTGGTCTATTTCGTCTTCGCCATGCAATGCTTCTCGACGCTGGCGGTGGTCCGGCGTGAAACCAACGGTTGGCGCTGGCCGGCCTTCCTCTTCGTCTATCTCACCGCTCTGGCCTACGCGGCTTCTTTCATCACTTATCGTCTTTTTTCCCCCCTTTGAAAAAGGGGGGATTAAGGGGGGATTTAAGGCCGTTGCCTTAAGCAAGCGCGGGTTTATGCCACGGCTTTAAATCCCCCCCGCCCCCCCTTTTTCAAAGGGGGGAGATTGGTAATGTCGACTTTTTCCATCGGGATCGAGCCAGATTACGCGCAAGCCCGTAAATTTTTCGATCAGAGCTTTGGACTTCTCCTCTCCGATCACGAAGAGGGCCGTGTCCAAGGCGTCGGCGGTGGTCAGGTCTTCCGATTCGACGCTGACGCTGCCGGGACGCTCGACCGCCCGCCGGGTCTTGGGGTCGAGGATGTGAGAGCCGCGTTCGTAGAGGCCGGAGGTGGCGAGGGAGAGATCTTCGACCTCCCGCTCCTCGGCGGTGGCACCCGGTTCGGCTCCCGGAATTTGAATCGAGACCCGCCAAGGTCCGCCGCTGGCGCGAAGGTCGCCGCCGGCGTCGATCAGGGCTTGGTCGAAGCCCCGCGATCTTAAATCTTCAATCATCCGGTCGACGATCCAGCCCTTGCCGAGGGCGCCGATCCCGATTCGAGTCTCGGGATGGACCAGGAAACCCGAAGGCGGGTTTTCTTGGAGGAGAATGGGCCCGCGGCCGCCGGCCGCCGAGAGCGAGGCGAAGCGGATGTCGAGGGCCCCGCCGGTCTTTTCGGAAAAGGCCAGGGCCTTTTTTAGCAGGTCGAGGGTTTCGGGGCTGAGCGGGCAGGGGGCCTTGCCGGCGTTCCGGTTCAGGCAGCTCACTTCGGAATCGGGGCGAAACTCGCTGACTTTTTCTTCCAGGCTTTGGGCCAGCCGGTAGGCGGCGTCGCCGGCCTCGAGGGCTGCGGCCTTCCGCTCGGGCCGGATCTTCAGGCTGAGGTTCACCGGGACGTTCCCCATCAGGAGCCGCGACCGCGTGACCACGACTTGGCGCGGGGCGCAGGCGAGCAGGGCAAGAGCCAAGAGGGGAAACAGGAATCTTCGCATCGCCGGCCAGGGCTAGCTCACTTGAAATATAATTTCAATTAGCCGCAAAAAATTCCGCCAAAATTGAAATATTTCTTGACGGTTTCCAGTCCCGGCGGTTAGGCAGGGGCGCCTATTATAAAGAAAGTTATTTTCAATTAGCCCGATTGGATTCGTAAGGAGTTTCCGAAGATGAAGAACGCGATCCTGGCCTTGGCCCTGACTTCCCTCAGCCTAGCTCCATTTAACGGAGCGGGGGCCGCCGAGCCCGAGTTGAAGTTCGACCCCAACGTCAGCGCCAGCCCGGCGCCGGCCGAGAAGAAAGAGGATTTCAAGTACGGCGAGAAGCCTTTGGCCAAATTCGGCAACGACAGCACTTATTTCAAGCTCGGCGGCTACGGCTCGATGCGCTTCTCGACCGATACCGCCCAGGGCATTCACGACACCTTCACCTTCCGGCGCTTCGTCCTGACCACCGACGCCAAGATCGCCTCGCGCTTCCGGATCTATTCCGAGCTGGAGTTCGAGCGTTTCCGCAAGATCGAGCTCGAGCGCGAAGTCATCGCCGAGGACGGCATCGAGATCGCCCAAGAAATCGAGGGAACCAACCAATCCGAAATCGCGATGGAGCAGGTCTGGTTCGAGCTGGAGTTCGCCAACTACATCCGGCTGCGCGGCGGCGGCGTCTTGGTTCCGATCGGCCGCTTCAACATCAACCACGATGACAACGTTTGGAATTTGCCCCGGCGGCCCTTGGTCGACCGCGGCGTGCCGGTGCTCCCCACGACTTCGGCCTGGGATGAGCTGGGCTTCGGCTTGAACGGCGACTTCGAGCTCGGCGAGAAGTCCAAGCTCGACTACCAGATCTACGTGGTGAACGGCGCGGTCCTCGACGCCGAGGTCGAAGAGGTCCTGAAGGTGTCCAACAGCCCGGACGAGCGGAGCGAGCTCGAGCTGGAAGGGGAGTTCGGCATCTCCACCGGCACCTTCTCCCAGGACATCAAGACCGCCAAGGCGGTCACCGGCCGCGTCGCCTTCAGCCCGGTTCTCGGCCATGAGATCGGCCTCTCCGGTTACTGGGGCCGCTACACGCCGAGCTATTTGCCCTCCAAGTCGCTGACGATTTTCGGCTTCGACTGGCTCTCGACCTTCGGTAATTTCGACATCGAAGCCGAGTACGTGCTCACTCACTTCTCGGGCCTCGATGACGTCCTCAACAATTTCGCCGAGGTCGCCGGTCGGACCGAAGCCGAGGTCGAGGACGAGTTCAGCCCCGACCTCGAGAGCGTGGTCAAGATGAAGACCAGCGGCTTGGCCAGCACCAAGCAAGGTTATTGGGTCGAGCTGCGCTATCATTTCCGGCCCGACTTTTTGACCAAGAGCTGGTTCGGCCGCCATTTCTCCGATCCCCAGCTGATCCCGGTGGTCCGGTGGGAGCAGGCTTTCCTCAGCGGCTTGGTCCAGGATTTTCAAGCCGAGAACGGCGCGACCACGGTTTTGGATAAGGAAGACCGCTTCGTCAACCGTCTCACCGCCGGCCTGGCCTTCCGCTTGAATCCGCTGGCGGTCTTCCACACCGCTTACGAGTTCACTTGGACCAACAGCGGCAAGCCGCTGGCCGACGTGACCAACTACTTGCCGACCCTGAATGACAAGAACCACTCCTTCATGTTCGGTGCGGCCTTCGGGTTTTAATCTTCCCTTTTACCAAATATCCCTCCCCCCTCGTGGGGGAGGGTGATCGCCGAAGGCGATCGGGAGAGGGGGCGTGGCAAAGCAAGTATTCTCTTAGCGTCGCGCCCCCTCTCCCGCCCTTCGGGCACCCTCTCCCGCAAGGGGAGAGGGTAGGTTTGACTCCACTCCGATCTCAAGCTAAGAACCTCCGATCATGCGAAAGTTTTTTTCAATTTTGAGTTTGCTCTTTTGCCTGACGCTGGTTTCCATTGCCTCAGCCCAAACGACCGTCTACCTGACCCCGGCCGATGCCTTGAAACTGATTTTCAAGGATTCGCAAGAGGTGATCAAAGAGGATCACCCGGTCAGCGCCGAGCAGCGCCAAAAGGCTCAAGCCCTCCTCGGCTATGACCTGCCGAAGGGCCAATACACCTTTTATCTGGGACGCAGCGGTGGTCAGGTCGACGGCTACGCGATCATCGACGAGCAGGTCGGCAAGGTCCAGCCCATCACCTTCGTCACCCGCATCGAGCCCCAGGGAAATGTCTCGGCGGTCGAGATCATGGTTTACCGCGAAAGCCACGGCGGTGACGTTGCCTCCAAGCGCTTCCTCAACCAGTTCAAGCAAAAAAGTCTCAACAGCGAGCTTCGGCTCCACGGCGACATCGTCAACATCAGCGGGGCGACGCTCTCCTCGCATGCCTTGGTCGTCGGAGTGAAGCGAGCCTTGGCGCTTTGGCAGATCTTCTATGGAAAATCGTAGCGAGGGGCTTTAGCCCCGTCTTAACGGGCCTAAAAAAGCGGGCCTAAGGCCCTGGCTACGGGATCATTTATGGAATCCGATGTCAGAATGAAAAATCTCAACGGCGGGATGAAGTGGGCGCTGACGGCCTATCTTTTCTTGGCTTCGCTGGGTTTCGGCGTCGCCGCCCTGATGAGCCAGCTTCATTACGGCCTCGACCATCAGAAGACGATCGCTCACTACCTGGGGAATGAGGCCCAAGGCGGGATGGAGATGGCCAAGCTCTACGCCCAGCTCCTCCAAACCGCCCATGTCCACAGCTTCACCATGCCGCTGGTCTTTCTCTCGCTCTGGGCCGCCTTGGCTTTCACGCCGCTTTCGCCGGCGGTCAAGAAGCTGCTCATCGCCGGCGGAGCGCTTTCGGTCCTTTTCTATAACGCCGCGCCATTCCTGGTTCGCTTTTTTTCGCCGGATTGGGTCTTCCTTTTTACGGTCGGCGGCGTCGGTCTCTTCCTTTTTTTCTTCCTTCCGGCGGCCTTGGTCCTCTATGAAATTTGGTGGGGACTGAAGGATCGTGCAACGAGTCGACCTTAAAAAACGGGTTCGGGAGAGCTTCGGGGCCCTGCCCAAGGCGTGGCGGGAAGCGCCGGTCTACCTCGCCGTTTCCGCCGGCATGGACTCCTCGGTGCTGGCGGCGGTGGTGCTGGAGCTTCGCGACCGCTTGCCGCCGCTCTGCTTCCTTCATGTCAATTACGGCCTGCGCCGGCCCGACTGCGACCGGGAAGAAGCTCTTTTGCGGAAATGGGCCGGCCGGGAAGGGCTGCCGATCGAGGTGCTCCGGCTCAAGCCCCGAGGGAAGCCCGAAAACCTTCAGGCTTGGGCCCGCGCGCAGCGCTTCGATTTTTTCCGGAAAACCATCAAGAAGCGCTCCAAGGGCCGGGGCACGGTTTGGCTGGCTCACCATCGGCGAGACCAGGCCGAGACCGTCTTGCTCCGCCTCTTGCGCGGGTCCGGGCTGCGGGGCCTCGCCGGCATGAAGACCCAGGAGGAGTGGGAAGGGCTGGCTCTCTTTCGCCCCTTGCTCGAAGTTCCCCATGAGGCGCTTCAGCTCTATGCCCAAAATCACCGGATCCTCTTCCGCCGCGACCGGTCGAATTTCACCGACCTTTATTTGCGCAATCGGGTCCGCCGCCGGATCTTGCCTCTGCTCCGCCAGGAAAACCCGAGTATCGAGGAAACCTTGTCCCTGACGGCCGCGCGGGCCGGGCAGGCCAGCGAGGCCCTCGAGGTCTTGGCCGGCCACTGGCTGAAAGTCCGGGGGCGGGGGAAGCGTTTGGCTCTGGAAAACCTCCGCCGCCAGCCCCCCGGTTTGCAGGCCTGCATCCTGGAGGCCTGGCTGAAGCGGAGGACCGGCCGGTCGCAAAGCTGGAGCGAGCTGCTGCCCCGAATCTTGGCCGCCCTGGCCGCCGGGAAATCGCTGGAGCTGCCGCTCAAAGGCGGCCTTTTGAAACTGGGCCGGCGACATTTAGATTGGACAGGCCCTTGAAATCGGCGGCTCCGTTACCATCTCGGGTCAAGCATTGAAACACATCGAAATCCCGCAGGTTTTTTCCAAATCCGGGTTGCCACCCCGAAAATCCCTATGTTAGGGTGAATGGAGTATCGATTTTGAGGTTCCCCGTGAAGCAGTCTCACAAAACCATCGCTCTTTGGATCGTCATCATCCTTTTGTCGATCTCCATCCTTCACTTTTTCAATGCCAAGCCAACCCTGCGAAATAAAGTGAGTTTTAGTGAGTTCATCACGGCGGTCGAGCAGAAGCAGATCGACTCGGTGGTCATCCGCGAGGACGAGTACCAAGGAAAGTTCAAGGACAGCTATAAGGATGGAAGCTATTTCGAGACCCTGGGCCCGGTGAACAGCGACAAGGCCTTCGAGATCCTGGCCAAGTCCGACGCCCAAATCCGTTACGAGAAGCCCAAAGAGACTCCGATGTGGCAGCAGATCCTGATCTCCTGGATGCCGATGCTGCTGCTCTTCGGCTTTTTTTTCTTCTTCATGCGCCAGATCCAGATCGGCGGCGGCAAAGCTTTGAGCTTCGGCAAGAGCCGGGCCCGCCTGATGAGCGAGTCCCAAAAGCGGATCACCTTCGAGGACGTCGCCGGGGTGGAAGAGGCCAAGGAAGAGGTCGAGGAGATCATCGACTTCCTGAAAGATCCGAAAAAATTCACCAAGCTCGGCGGTCGGATTCCCAAGGGCGTCCTTTTGATGGGCCCGCCGGGGACCGGCAAGACCCTGCTGGCCCGGGCCATCGCCGGAGAGGCCGGAGTGCCGTTCTTCAGCATCTCGGGCAGCGACTTCGTCGAGATGTTCGTCGGCGTCGGCGCCTCCCGGGTCCGCGACCTCTTCGAGCAGGGCAAGAAGCATGCGCCCTGCATCATCTTCATCGACGAGATCGACGCCGTCGGCCGCCATCGCGGCGCCGGTTTGGGCGGCGGCCATGACGAGCGCGAGCAGACCCTCAACCAATTGCTGGTCGAGATGGACGGCTTCGAGTCCAATGACGGCGTCATCCTGGTCGCGGCCACCAACCGGCCCGACGTCCTCGACCCGGCCTTGCTGAGGCCCGGCCGTTTCGACCGCCGGATCGTCGTTCCGCGCCCCGACCTCAAGGGCCGTGAGGAAATTTTACGGATTCACACTCGCCGGGTGCCGGTTTCGCGCGACGTCGACCTGATGGTCTTGGCCCGCGGCACCCCCGGCTTCTGTGGCGCCGATCTCGAGAACTTGGTCAACGAGGCCGCGCTTTACGCCGCCCGCCGCGATAAGAAGCTGGTCGAGATGACCGACTTCGAAATGGCCAAGGACAAAGTCCTGATGGGCAGCGAGCGCCGCAGCATGATCATCTCCGACGAAGAGAAGAAGACCACGGCCTATCACGAGGCCGGCCACACCTTGGTGGCTCGGCTGATTCCAGGCACCGAGCCGGTGCACAAGGTCACGATCATTCCGCGCGGCATGGCCCTGGGCCTCACCCAGCAATTGCCGGAAGAGGAAAAGCATTCCCACAGCAAGGAATACGCCGAGAACATGATCGCCATCCTGATGGGCGGCCGCTTGGCCGAAGAGCTGATCTTCAGCCAAAAGACCACCGGCGCCGGCAACGACATCGAGAAGGCCACCGACTTGGCCCGCAAGATGATCTGCGAGTGGGGCATGAGCGAGAAGCTGGGGCCGCTGGCTTTCGGCAAAAAAGAGGAAGCGATCTTCCTCGGCCGCGAATTCGCCCAGCACCAGGACTACAGCGAGAAGACCGCGGCCGAGATCGACCACGAGGTCCGTCAAGTGGTGATGCACCAGTATGAGCGGGCCAAGGGGCTGCTCCAAGGCCACTTGACCGAGCTTCACGCCCTGGCCGAGGCCCTGCTCGAGCGCGAGACCTTGACCGGCGAGGATATCAATATCGTCATCAGCGGCGGCAAGCTGCCGCCGGTGAAGGCCTCGCCGCCGCTGCCGGCTCGTGGCAGACACCAAGGCCAGCCGGGCAAGGAGGGCATCACCATCGCTCCCCACGTCCCGGCCCATCCGAGCAAGGCGTAGGCTATATTCCCGTAGCAAGGGGCTTTAGCCCCGCTCTTGTCATTCCGAGGCCCGAAAGGGCCGAGGAATCCTTGCGGAGGCACTTAGAGCCAAGAGTTTGGCAAGGATCCCTCGCTGCGCTCGGGATGACAGGGTTTACCAACCTCCTATGATTTGGCGACTACGAAGCACGAGTCTCAACCTGGATCGCCCGCTTCTGATGGGCGTCCTCAACCTCACTCCCGATTCTTTTTCCGACGGCGGCCGGCACGCCGATCGAGACGCGGCCTTGCGGCGAGCCGAGCAAATCGCGTCCGAGGGGGCCGACTTGCTCGACATCGGCGCCGAGTCCACCCGGCCCGGCGCCGACCCGGTCGAGCCGGCCGAGGAATGGCGGCGGCTGGAGCCGGTCCTGCGCGCCTTGG
>DATEDP010000058.1 GCA_035281585.1 bacterium | reverse complement strand
TTTGTAGAGGAGGCCGCCGGCCTTGCTCATGGCGTAGATCTCTTGATTGACCCGACGGATGTCGCCGGCGCTCTCGGCCGCTTTCAGCTTTTCGATGATGCCGTCGATGGCCTGGTTGGCGGCCCGAATGTTGGGAATGTCCTCGGCCAGCAGGCCGCCTTCGGTGGCCAGACCCCGGTAGAGCCAATGCTTCTGCTTGTAACCGGCCCACATCCCGCGCTTGGCCCGCTCCAAGCCTTGGATGTAATTCTCCACCGCCGAGCGGAATTTCGGATCCTGAGATTTGAAGCCCTCGATCCGCAGCGGAAGGCTCTCGCCCATCTCGATCGCCGCTCCCATTTCGTCGGCCAATCCCTTCAAGCCGTCGAAGGGCTCGCGGTCGGCGGCCGCCATCTCGCCCAGCATATCCTCTTCCAAATATCGCCCCAAGCCGGTGGAAGCCGGCAGCGCGTTCAAGACTGGCAAGTCCTGGGCCGATTGCAAGATTTCGTCGGCCCATTTCAAGGCTTTGGAATCGGTCGGCAGCGGCGCGGCGAGGAAGCGGCGTAGGTCTTGGATCAGGCTTTGAAGCTGGGCCTCGCTTTGGATGCCGTCCAATCGGGCCAAGAGGCGCTCGGCATTTTGCAGCAAATGGGCTCGGTTGGCCGGAGTGGCGGCGATTCCCCCTTCCCGCCAATTATCGTCGTCGGCGGCCAGCAGCCAGGCGCCGGCCAGCTTGGTTCTCAATTGGCTGACCGGATCGGGGCGGTCCTTGTTTCGCTCCTGAATCTCCGCCAAGCGCCGGATCTCGTCGCCGCCGATGCGGCCGCCGTCTGGCAGCCTTAAGCCCCGGACTTTTTCGGCCTCGAAGAGATATTTTTGGCGACGTTCTTCGGTTTTGACTTCGATTTCATCGATCGATCCTAGGATGTCGAGTCCGACGCGAACCGCCTGTTCCCGCTGTTTCGCATCGACCGCAAGGTTGGAGATGTTGAGATCGAAGACGATGAGGTCGACCGTGGCGCTCTGCTTTCCGACGAGATAGGCCTGAAGGCCATGGGCGCCTTCCTGCGACTTGGTCCGCCCGATCGCCCGCACCAAATCGACTCGAAGCTGGGAATCGAAATGCTCTTGGTCTTCAAGGATTGCGCGAAGCCGGGCCCTTCCTTCTTTCGAGCTCAGGTGGGTCGAGGCGAATTGGGTGGGACTGACCGTCGCCAGCTCCCGGGTCAGGGCCCGGACTCTTTCCAGCCCTTCGCCGGGCGCGAAAGCCCGGCTTCCGGCCACCGCGGCCTGCCCGCTCTGGAAAAGCGTCGTCAACAAGGAGTCGAATTCGCTGGACTGAAAGACCAAGCGGTAGTTGTCGAAGACGCCGCGCCATCGGGCCGAATAGCCCGCCAAGTCGGAGAGCTTGCGGCCCTCGATCCACATTTGGTCGAGCAGCCATTGCTTGAACTCGCCGGGGCCGGCGGCGCGGACCTTCGACATGTCCAAGGCGCCGTTGGCGTCGCGATAGAGCGAAGGCACCAGCGGTCCGATCAAGGCTCGGACTTCCTCGCTCACCTTGCCTAGCTCGGCCTGAGCCTCGGCCTCGAAGCGAGCGACGATTCCTTCGACCTCTCGACGAAGCCCGGCGAGCTCGGTCGATGAAGCGGTGCTGGCCACGAAGGTTTCAGCTTTGCGGCGCAGCTCGCGGCTCGGCCCATCGAGCTGAGCCAGCTTGACCTCGTAATACAGCTTTTTGACCGGATCGGCCTCGGTCAGGGCCCGCGAAGCCAGCTCGGAGCGGCGGCCGCAGCGCAGCAAGGCTTCGGCCACCTTCGTTTGCTGGGCCGGGCGCAGGCTTTCGTAGGCCGCGGTGAAAGCGAAGGATGGGGCTCCGCTTTCGTCGTTCGTCAAGCTGACGTATTCGGAAAGCACGCCGAGGCCCTCGCCGGCCTTGGTTCGTTGGAGCGAGCCCGGCTCCAAATGGCCGGCGGCGGCGAAGCGCCGACCTTGCCCGATCATGCCTTCGAGTCGTTGCCGGTCGCCGGCCTCTCCGAGCAAACTATCCAGCGCCAAGGCCTCTTTTTTATGGCCCAGGGCTTCGTTCAATTTTTTTTCGGTTTGGAGCAGCTCGACGATCCGGGCCGAATCGGGCGGCATCTCCTCCTCGGCCCGAACTCTTTCGCCATGAGCCTCGTTCAAACGGCGCCGCAAGCCGTCTTCATAGTTCCAAAGCTCCTGATAGGGTTGGAATTGGCCTTCCACGTCCATCGAGACCAAATGAGTGGCCGAGCGCAGAGCTCCCAAGGCCTTGCCGAATTCGCCGGCGCTGTCGGCGGCGGAATGCAAGGCACGACGGACGTCGAAGCGGCGCTCGAGCGGCTCCTTGCCGGTTTCGGCTTTTAGCGCCTGGCCGAGAATGGCGACCGAATCGCGGTAGACCTTGGCGGCTTCCCCGCCTTGACCCTGGCGCTCCAAAATCTGAGCGAGGAGAAGCCGTGATTTCCCCAACCAAGCCAACTGGGGCCAAGTGTCGACTTGGGACGGATTGAGGGCGCCTTCGAGCGGCTTTTCGCGGTTCAGCAGGCCGCGCAGCGACTCCTGCTGCTCGGCCGAACGCGCCAACAGAGCCTTGGCTTCCTCCGGCCGGCCCTGGGCGGAAAGTTTTTCGGCGGCTTGGTAGTTTTGTTCCAAGGCCTTCTCATGGGTCGAGAGCAGGCGCTGACTCAGGGCCCGGTCCTGCGGCGCCAAACGGGCTGCTCCCACCAGGACCTCGACCGCCGCCCCCTGGTGCCCTTCGGCCGAATAGGCATCGGCGAGGGCCAGGTGCCTTTCCACCTTGTCGGGATCGAAGTAGAGGGCCCGCTCCAGCTTGTCGGTGGCCTCGGCGCTGCCGGGATCCTCCTGCTGCAGGGCGCGGGCTTCGGAGCTCAACCGCTCGGCCATGAAGCCGGCGAAGCCTTGGTGCCGAGCTTTCTCGTTCTCCCCCTTGGGGATTTCCAAACCTTCTTCCTGGAGAGCCGCCTGGACTGCGGAGTCCGAGAGATGAGCGCCGATGTAATCGTAGATTTCCCGGTGGGAGAGCCGGCGGTCCTTGCCCCCATTCGCCACCGAATCCATCGCTTCATCAGGGATGCCTTGGCGCTTCAAGGCCTCGTAGAGCGCCGCCGCCATCGGATTGGGCGCCGAGAGGCTGGCGAATTCTCTTTCATAGGGCCGCTCTCGTTCGTCGGCGAGCTGGGCCCGCCGCGTCCACTCGGCTTGGCCCTTGGGGTCGCTGGCGGCGGCCGCTTGGAAGGCCTTTCGCGCCAAGCCGTGGCGGCCGGCTTCGAACAGGCGGTTGCCCAGGAAGATCCAGCTCTTTTCGCCCTTGGGCAAAAGCTTGTTCCCCCCTTTCCCGCTCAGCAAGGCGTGGAGCCGGTCGAGATCGGCATCCGTGGCGGCATGCTCGAGGGCCAGCCGCAGATGGTTCCTGGCTTTTCGCAGCTGGCCATCGGCCAAGCTCCGCTCGGCTAAGCCGATTTGAGCCAAGGCGTGCCGCGGATCCATTTCGGCGGCGGCTTCAAGCAGGACCTGAGCCCTTGCTCGGTCACCACCGGCTTCGGCTTTCAGCGACGCCCCGTAGGCCAAGCCGGCAAAAATTTGCGCCGGCTCCAAATTGCGGAGGAATTCGGGCAAGAGCTCGGGATGCAGGATGCGTCCGTCGTCGCCCAGAAAACCAGGATCCAAGCCGTGGCTCAACGCTTTGGTGCGCAGCGCCTCGACGTGCCGCGGATTGCGGCGCAGGATCAACTCGAGCTCGGCCCGGCCCTCCCTAATCCAAGTTTCGCGCAGCTCCGAGTTTTTCGCGCGGTTGGCGCGGGTGAAGTAAGCATTGGCCAAGGCCAGGTGCAGTCCCGGATCTTGCGGCTCCAATTGGAGCGCGCTTTGGAAAAGCCGGACGCTTGAATCGAGGTTTTGGGAGATGGATTTCTTGGCCAGCTCGAGGACTCGAAGCTTGGCCGTCGCGAAGCGCTCCGCTGGGAGCCGGCCTTTCTCATCCAGAAGGTCGCTGAGATCGAGGCCCAAGGTCTTGGCCGCCGCGGTGAAACGCTGAAGTTTTCGGGTAGAATGGGGCGTCGCCGGCTCGGCCGCCAATAGAGCTTCCGCGCCATCTAAAGGCCGGCTGCCTTCCGCCAAATTGTCGACCATCCATGGCTTGGCCGCCGGATGAATGGACCCCGCTTTTTTCACGCCGCCCCTCAACCGTGAAAATACTGTTTAATTTCGGATACTTATAAAAGTTTCCGCAAGGCCTTATCGGCGCCCATGCCGACTAGGTTGTTGAAAATATTAGCGAAGTTTATCGAAAAGGGGAATCGCCAAGCCGAGTGATTTATTCCTCTTCCAATTCTCCAAAGCGGGGGTGGAGACCGTTGGCCAGAAGAGCCGCTTGGACCCGTGAGGCAACTCCCATTTTGGCGAGGATTTGGCCGACGTGGGAGCGGACGGTGGCGTGAGAGATGAAAAGTTTTTTGCCGATCTCCCGGTCCGCCAAGCCGCGGGCCAACCAGTGAAGCACTTCGGTTTCGGCGACGGAGAGCCGGTAATTGAGAGCCGCTTCCTTTAGCCGAGGCGAAACTCCCGGGACCTCGAGCTCGGCGACCACGAAGGCCGTTCCGGTCCGAGTTTGGATCACCCGCAAATCGGCTCGGATCGAAAAAGCCTGGCCGCGCCGGCGGATCTGCACGTTGCTCATGAGCGGGGCGGGGTCGAGGCTTTTCGCGTAGAGACGGCGGAATCGGCGAGCGGCTTGGACCAGGATCTCCGGCAAGCTTCGCCTGCTGCCATGGTCCAGGCCGATGGCCAAGATCGCTTGCTCCGAGGCCCAGAGCAAGTTGCCGTCAAAATCCAAGGCGATTTTCGGGGGACCGGCCGACTCGAGCATGGTTTCGACATAGGGGCGGGTCCTCGAGAACTCTTCCCAACGCAGGGCCCGTCGAGTCAGGGACTTGAGGGGCGACAGGGTCTTGGCCATGAGGAATTCCTCGCCCTCGCCGAAGTCCCGGCCCTTGGGCCGAGCCAAGAGGATGCCGACCATTCCGGGCGCGTCATGGGCGGTTTCGGAGAGCCGCAAAAAAAGATAATCGTCGATTCCTTGGCAAAGGGAGAATTCATAAACCGGCGAGCCTTTCATCTCCTGAAATTCGGGGTAACGGGAGGCGTGGCAGATCCATGGATTGACCCCGTGCATCACCTTTTGCATCGGATCATGGCCGCGGTGTTCGCCCATGTATTCGTAATTCGCCAAGACTTGGGTTCCGGCGATGTTGACGAGACGGCCCTCGGCGTCGATCCGGTAAAGAAGCGAGGCACTGGTCTCCAGGCTTTGCTCCAAGAGCGGCAGAACTGAACGTCCCAAATCGTCGAGAGTGGCCGCTTCGAAGGTGGCCCGAATGGACTCGTCCACCAGTCGCTCTTGTTGGAAAGTGGTCTGCATAGCTCCCTCCGGCGGAGCTCATTCTAGCACAAGAAGCCCGCCCTTGGATCCATCTATTTAGATGAAAATGGCGCCGCGATTTCTGCCCCACAATCCTCGATAGAACGGATTTGGCCGGCAAGGCCCGCGACTACAATGACCTTCAGCTCGGGAGGTCTCCATGTTGCAGTCGATCCAAAAAAAATCGAGCTCGCAGATCGGTGGGTGCCCTCATGCCCAATCGGTTCTGGAATCGATGCTGGAAACGAAGGGATGGCCCAAGCTGGCGCTGGATCCCCAAGGCCATTTGCTGTGGATATCGGAGCGCGCCCAAACCCTGTTAGCTTCGGGCAAGAGCGAGTGGAAAGTTCCTCCGGATTTGGCCGGAGCGGCACGGCATCTCTGCTCTTTGACCGAAACTCGTTCGAGTCCCGCCTCCCCGATTTCCTCATGGATCCCGTCCGGCAATGGCCAATCGTCCCTTGCCGTCGAATTGCGTCTTGTCCGGACATCGACCGGAGCTTCCTTCGTCATGGTCGAGCTAATGGACCTACCGGAGCGTTGCCGGCTCACAAAGGCCGAGGTTCATGTCCTGGCGTTGGTGGCCGAGGGCTTGAGCAATCGCGAAATTGCCCGCCGCATTTTCATTTCCACAAGCACTGTCCATTCCCACCTGAAGAGCGTCATGAGCAAGCTTGACGTGCGCTCCCGAACCCGAGCGGCGCTGGTGGCTCATGGAATTTTCGTAAGAAGTTCGTTCATCCATTCGCAATAAATAGGAGGCTTCTATGATAGGTGATATGTCATTCAAGAAACGATTCAAAATACCGTGGCTTCTCGCAATGGCCTGTCTAACCGGCTCGATCGCCGCGGAGAGCCGCGCCGATTCGATCGGGTACCCCTTGCCGGCCTTGGGGGCCTTTTCCTGCGATTTCACCCTGGATCTATCTTTGTCCGGGAACCCAGGGCCGATCATCGAACGGGATCGCATCTGGCTTCAGCAAGATACCGTCGACTTGAAGCCGGCCTGGGCCGCCGATCCCGGCATGATGCAAAAACATATTCCGATCATTCCCACCGGGGAAACAACGGTTCTCGGGGGTGGGAGATACCTGTTCACCTCCCGCCTCCAAGCCGCGGCCTACGAGAACTTGCTTCTGAATGAATACCAGTACCCCGCGGGAACAAATTTCACGGATCGAACCGAGTTTTCGGATGCCGAATGCCGCGACTGGGGAGTGGTCTTGGCCTGGCGTTTCACCGAGCTCGACACCCACACGGCCCTTCGGACCGAGCGGTTCGACACCGGGAGATCGAATCTCCTGCAAGAGGCTGTCCTGCGCCTGGCCTTGCTGGCCAAGGCGCCGGGCATCATCGCCGAGGCCAAAGCCCGAGGCTTGGGTGAAGTCCATATCCTGCACAATGCCGAAGACCACAAGGTCCAGCTCGTCTATATCCAGTCCCGGATCTCTCCGGACAATCCCGATGGAGCCGCCCTTGGCAATCTCTTGAGCCAGGAGCCTTTGGGCGCCGCTTTGGAGACATTGGGCTTGGACCGAGTCGTCGACCAGACTCAGTTCGTCTTCACCATTTGGCTGCCTTTCGAGGAAGGCGACCTTGGAGAGGCCTCGCTTTGGCCGAACTCGCCGCCGCTTCCCCTGCCCTTCTGCGGCGATGGGGTTTGCGTTCCGAGCCACGGCGAAGACGGCTCGAGCTGTGCCGTCGACTGCCCGGAGAATTGCGGGGACGGCATCTGCCAGGGGCCGGAGGAAGCTAAGGAAAACTGCCCGGTGGATTGTCACTGGGAGGGGTGAAAGAAGCGGGGCTAAAGCCCCTTGCTACTAAAACTCATCTTCGGGGGCGAAGTCGCCGTCGAGGATTTCGCCATCGGTGCCTTCCTTGCGGAACAGCACTTCGCCGGGAAAGAGCTCGGCAACTCGGCGCTGAACGTCGTCAATCTGCGACTTCGGCGTCGAGGTGCCGGCGCCGATGCCGAGATGCCGGATGTCCTTGAGCCATTCGGCCTGGAGCAGGTCCGGCGAGTCGATGTGGTAAGTCTTTTCCGGCAGGTACTTCTTGGCCAGGTTGGCCAGATTGGTCGTGTTGCTGGAATTGAAGCCGCCGACGATGAGAATGGCATCGACCCACTGGGCCAGATCCTCGACCGCTTCCTGCTGGTTCTTCACCGGCTTGCAGCGGGTATCGACCGCCCGCATGTCGGGATACTTGGTGTCGCGAATATATTTCACCAGCTTTTCGAACTTTTCCTTGGTGATCGTGGTCTGGCAGATCGCGATCGTCTTCTCGAGGCCCGGCGGCAGCCGGTCGACCTCTTCCTTGGAATAGACGACGTGGATATTGTTGCCGTAGCTCCGGCTGGCGATGATCTCGGCGTGGTTGGGGTTGCCGATCAGGATGATGTGGAAGCCTTGGTCCTCGAAGGTGCGGATCTTGCGGTAGACCCACTTCAGTAGCACCGGGCAGGTCGCGTCGTGGAACTGGATGCCCTTCTCGATCAGGGTCTCCTTGAGCTCCTTGGGATAGCCGTGGGCGGTGATGACCACTTCTTGGATGCCCTGGCTGCTCAGGTTGTCCATCTCCTGATAACGCTCAAGGATCGGTATGCCTTTTTGGGCTAAATCATTGACGATTTGAGGGTTATGGACGATCGGCCCGAGGATGGGCTTGCGATGCTTTTCAGCCAGCTCGATGGCGGCCTCGACCCCGAAGCAGGTCCCGGCGCTGCGGGCCACGATGACTTCGAGGGCGGGGGTGTTCTGGGTGGTCATGGGCATTCCTTACATCGCATCGAAGAGGCCTGTCGATAGGTAACGCTCGCCGGTGCTGGGCAGGATCGTCACCACCCTTTTCCCCTTGCCCAGTTTCTGGGCGATGGGGATCGAGGCGAAAATCGCCGCGCCCGAGGAGATGCCGACGAAGAGGCCCTCTTTTTCGGCCAAGGCCCGGGCGACGCCGCGGGCCTGCTCATAGGAGACCGTCACGACCTCGTCGATGACGTCGCGGTTCAAAATCTCGGGGACGAAGCCGGCGCCGATGCCTTGGATCTTGTGGGGACCGGGCTGGCCGCCGGAGAGGACCGGCGACTCGCTGGGCTCGATGGCGACGATCCGCACCGAGGGCTTTTCCTTTTTGAAGACCTCGCCCACACCGGTGATGGTGCCGCCGGTTCCGACGCCGGCGACGAAGACGTCGGGCACCTCGCCCAGGGCCGCGATGATTTCGCGGGCGGTGGTCCGGCGATGGACCTCGGGATTGGCCGGATTCTTAAACTGTTGGGGCATGAAGGCCTTGCCCTCTTTCTCGGCCAATTCGTTGGCCCGCTCGATCGCGCCGCGCATGCCTTTGGGGCCGGGAGTCAGCACCAGCTCGGCGCCGTAGGCCCGTAGCAAGGTCTTGCGCTCCTGGCTCATCGTCTCGGGCATGGTGAGGATCAAGCGGTAGCCCCGGGCGGCGCAGGTCATGGCCAAGCCGATGCCGGTGTTGCCGCTGGTCGGCTCGATGATGACGGTTTCGGGCGTGATCAATCCCCGTTTTTCGCCGTCGAGGATCATGTTGAGCCCGATCCGGTCCTTGACCGAGCCGGCCGGATTCTCGCTTTCCATCTTGCCCCAGAGTTCGGCGGCGTCTTCCCCGATCAGCTTGCGCAGCTTCACCATCGGGGTGTCGAAGACCAGGTCCAGGATATTTTGGCCGATGCGTGGCATGTTCCCTCAATGGATCTCGGGTTGCGAAGGCAGCCGGTTGAGCTCCTCCGAAAGCTTGACCTCGGGCAGGACGTTCTTTTCCCGGGCCAGCGAATCGCGCAGCTCGTCGATCTCCCGCTCCAGTTCCCGGATGGTCTTGTTCTTCATCTTGACCTCGCGGTTGCGGGTGAAGGCGTTGACCGCCCCGATCAGGGCCGCGAAGACCATTCCCAGCGTGAAGGCGATGATCAGGAGATAGCCCACCGGGAAGTCGATCGACTCCAAATACAGGAAAGGCGGCATGTTGAACTTGAAGCTGATCTTGGTCGCCAGGCTCGCCGCCTGCTCGGTCGAGTTGGTGATGAAGAAGTTCGCGACGACGAACAGGATCAACGCGGCTAAGATCACTTTAACGAAGCGCCAAGCGGCCATGGATTCCCTCCAGGTTATTTGCCTTTAATTACGATGATCTTCGCTTTTTTGCCAGCTTTTCCAGCATCGGCTTCAAGCGGTCGTAAGTCTCCCAAAGATATTCGATCATCACCTTGGTCTCGTCCAGCACCGGCATCCAATTGGTGTCGCCGGTCCAGCGCGGGACCACGTGGAGATGGAGGTGATCGCGGATTCCGGCGCCGCCGGCCGCGCCGAGGTTGATTCCCAAGTTATGGCCCTGGGGGAACATGGTCTTTTCGAGGGCCTTGATCGATAGGGCCGAGAGCCGGAGCATCTCGGCGTTTTCCGGGTCCTTCAAGCGGCTCATGTCCTTGGTGTGGCGGTAAGGAACCACCATGAGGTGGCCGTTATTGTAGGGAAAGCGGTTCAGGATAATGAAATGATGTTTGCCGCGAAAGAGGATGAGGTTGTCGCGGTCTTTTTTCTGCTTGGGCAGCTTGCAGAAAATGCAGCCCTCGATCTTGGGGCCCAGGATGAATTCTTTCCTCCAGGGCGCCCAGAGGTCTTTCATTCGCCGCTCGCCTTCTGGACCGGCGCCGCGGCGGTTTCGCCGCCGTCGTTGATGCGCTCTTTCAATTCCTTGCCGACCTTGAAAAACGGGACTCGGCGGGTGGTGACGAAGACCTTTTCCCCGCTCTTGGGATTGCGTCCTTGACGGGCGTTCCGGGTTCGAACCTCGAAGCTGCCGAAACCGCGGATCTCGATCCGGTCGCCGTGGCCCAAGGCTTCGGTCATTTTGTCGAAGACGGTGTCGACGATCAAATCGACTTCTTTTCGGGATAAGGTCTTGAGTTGTTCGGTGAGACGATCGACCAGATCGCTTTTGTTCATAGCATCATCCCCTTCGTCCAATAAAGCGCACGACCTTCGCGTAAAAAGTAATACCACTTCAGAAACGTCGACGTTGCCTCACCCTCGGCCAACAATTCGAAGAAGCCGGATTTCTTCTTCCTGGGGTAGACCAATTCGGGCTCTTCGTCCAGACCCAAGAGGTCTTGGGCGATTTCGACCGCCCTTTGTTGACCGCCCAGCTCATCGACCAAGCCCAAGTCCATCGCTTGCTCGCCGGTGAAGACCCGGCCATCGGCCAGCTCCTCGGTCTCGGCCATCGTCAGGCCCCGGCCCCGGGCCACCGCCTCGATGAACTGGCGGTGCATGTCGTCCAGCAGGTCCTGAAGGTAGGCCCGCTCTTCGGGGGTGATCGGACGCAGCGGGCTGCCGACGTCCTTCATTTTCCCCGACTTGAGGACCTCGGCCTTGACCCGAAGCAGCTCGAGCAGGCCCTCGACGTTGGTGTAGTCCATCAGGACGCCGATGCTGCCGGTGATGGTCCCGGGCAAGGCCACGATCGTGTCCGCGGCCACCGCGATGTAGTAACCGCCGGAGGCCGCCACCGTCCCCATCGAGACGATGACATCCTTCTTTTCCTTCACCCGAAGAACCGCGTCGTAGATCTCCTGGGACGCGCTGACGCCGCCGCCCGGTGAATCGATCCGCAGAATCAGGGCCTTGATGCCGTCGTTTTTATAGACCCGATTCAGTTCCTCGATCGAATCCTTGGGGTCGAAAATGCCGCCCCGAATCTCGACCACCGCAACCCGGGTCTTGCCCGGCATGTGGAGCCCCCCTTCGGCCTGGCTTACAGCCCAGGCCAGGAAGAGCGTAAAGCCGAGAAGCCCCAAAGTCGTGAAACCGATGAAAAGAAGCCAATAGCGCTTCATTGCTCCTTAGCTCTTCAAGACGTCGGATAAAGTCGCCGTCGAATCGCCCTGCTTGGCCCGGAAATCCTCCAAGGCCTGCTTCTCGGTCGACTTGTGGTAAGCCCGGATGCTCATCACGACCCGGTGCTCCTTGTCGTCGATGTTGGTCACCTGGGCCTCGATCTCGTCGCCGACCGCCGGCGATTCGCCATCGAGCTCCTTGTTGGAGATGAAGCCCATGACTTCGTCGCCTAAATCGAGCAGGACGCCGTTGTTTTCGACCGAGCTCACCTTACCCTTGACGTGGCTGCCGGTGCCGAAGGAGCGCAGGATCTTCTGATAAGGGTCTTCGTCCAGTTGCTTGACGCCGAGCGAGAAGCGCTCGTTCTCCTGGTCGATATTGAGGACCACCGCCTCGACCTCTTGGCCCTTCTGATAGACCTCGGAAGGGTGCTTGGCCTTGTGGGCCCAGCTGAAATCGGAGACGTGAACCAAGCCGTCGATGCCCTCTTCGATGCCGATGAAGACGCCGAAGTCGGTGACGTTCTTGACCTGGCCCTTGACCCGCGAGCCGAGCGGATACTTCTTTTGGAGCTGGCTCCAGGGGTTGGGCTCGATTTGCTTCATGCCGAGCGAGATCCGGCGGCTATTGGAGTCGAAATCGAGGACCACCGCCTCGATGGTGTCGCCGACGTTGACGATCTTGGACGGGTGCTTGACCTTCTTGAGCCAGCTCATCTCGCTGACGTGAACCAAGCCCTCGACGCCCTCTTCGAGCTCGACGAAGGCGCCGTAATCGGTGACGTTGACGACCTTGCCGCTCAGGCGGGTGCCGACGGTGTATTTCTCGGGCACGCTCTCCCACGGAT
Organism: bacterium; assembly: GCA_035281585.1. Taxonomy (NCBI): domain Bacteria; species bacterium. The sequence goes on along the minus strand of DATEDP010000058.1, from coordinate 4,941 downwards.
CGGAGCTGAGCTGCTTCAAGCCCAGGCTGACCTTGTGGCTGTCTTGGTCGAACTTGAGAACGACCACCTTGAGCGTTTGGCCCAGGGCCACCACCTCGGAAGGATGCTGAATCCGGCCCCAAGTCATGTCGGTGATGTGGAGCAAGCCGTCGATGCCGCCCAAATCGATGAAGGCGCCGTAGTCGGTGATGTTCTTGACCTGACCCTCGACGACCTGGCCTTCGGCGATGTTCTTGAGGAGCTCGGCCTTCTGGACCTCGCGCTCCAGCTCGAGGATCGCGCGGCGCGAAAGGACGACGTTGCCCTTGGCCTTGTTGAGCTTGAGGATCTTGAAGCGGAATTTCTTGCCGATGAGCTTGTCGAGGCTCTTGACCGGCTTGAGGTCGATCTGGGAGCCGGGAAGGAAGGCCCGCACGCCGCCGACGTTGACGACCATGCCGCCCTTGATCTTGTTGATGATGACGCCTTCGATGATTCCGTTTTCTTTTTCGACCTCGGCCAGCTTGTCCCAAGCTTGGAGGGCGTCGGCCTTTTCCTTGCTTAAGACCACCATGCCGGATTCGTCTTCGGCGGCCTCGAACACCACGTCGACTTTTTCGCCGGGTTGGACGGTCACTTCGCCGTCGAGATTGCGGAATTCATCGATATTGATCTGGCCCTCGGACTTAAAACCGATGTCGACCATGACGTAATCGCGGGTCACTTTGACCACGGTGCCCTTGACGAGCTCCCCCTCGTTGAGGGGATGTTTCTTAAGGGATTCTTCAAAAAGAGCCCCGAAGTCTTCGTTATTATTGAGCATAATGCAGTTTAAAAACCTCCTGGGTTTTGGAATTTGCCTTAAAAGGCTGGCGGACTATAGAGATTTTGTCAATACGTGTCAAAGCAGAAATGATTAGTTTTTGCGGGGTTATCTCGGGTGAAGGTGGTTTCCCTCACCAAGTCTCCTGGACTCGGTGCAAGGCCGCCTGGCCTTCCCTCTCCCTTCCGACCGGGACCGGGATCAGGACCTCGTCGATTCGGTAGCCGCCTTTCACGCGGACCTCGAATTTGAAGAGCAAGTGAGGGAAGCCTTCATCCTCTCCCCATTGGACGCTGAGAAAACGCGGGTGCCAGCGGCTTTTATAGAGATCCCCGCTGTAATAGAGACCGGCCGGCCCCAGGATCACCTCCCCGCCCAGCCGCTGGAGCTCGCGGAAGCGAAGCCAGCGGTAGAAATCGTCGAAGAGGCCGATGATGCCGAAAAGCCCGGTGAGGGCGAGGAGGCCGAGGGCGCCGTGGGCCAGCGAGGTCGCGAGCGGCTTTTTTTCGCCCCAATACTCGAATCCCCCGACCAATAGGCCCAGCAGCGTTCCGGGGATCAATCCGATGGCAAGGTATTTTCCCGTTTGTAATTTCTTTCGCCGGCGCTCCCGCCGCAAGTGTTCCCGCCAAAAATCCGGCTCATAAACCCAATGAACGAAGCGGTTCCCCTCGAGCAGGTCGTTCAAGGTTCGGCGCAAGGCGGACAGCTGCAGCGCCAGGATGAAGACGAGAATCAGCGAGATGAAGGTGCCGGCCAAGCCGAGCCCGGTAAGGGGCTCGAAATCGGTGAAGACCCCGATCAACGTGAGGCCGAGCCCGGTCACGGCGAAGAGGATGGCCCGGCGCAAGTTGCGTTGGTGAACCAAAAAGAGCGGCGAGCGGTCCGAGTTCATGAAGGGTTGGAGGCCAGGCCCGCGAGATGCCGAAAAAAATCAGGATAAGAGGTTTGGACGCACTCGATGCCATGAATCCTCGAAGCCGACGGGGCTTGGGTTGCCGCGATCGCCATGCTCATCGCCACTCGATGGTCGCCGCCGCTTTCGAAATCGCCGGCTTGGAAGGCCGCGGGGCCCTCGACGTCGATGCCCTCGGCCTGGCCCTGGAATCTCACGCCCAGTTTGGCGAGCTCTCGTTCCATGGCCGCGATCCGGTCGGTTTCCTTCACCCGCAGCTCGGCGGCGTCGCGGACTTCGGTTTTGCCACTGGCCGCGGCGGCCGCGATGCAGAGGATCGGGATCTCGTCGATCAAACGCGGGATGAGTGCGCCTTCGATCCGGGCGGCTTTCAAGGCCGAGGCCTTCACTCGCAGGTCGGCGACCGCCTCGCCGGCGATGGATCGCTGGCTGAGCTCTTCGATCGAGGCGCCCATGGCGGAAAGGACATCGAGAATCCCGGTGCGGGTCGGGTTGACGCCGACGTTCTTGAGCAGGATTTCGGAATTCTTGCCGATGGCGGCGCCGACCAGAAAAAAGGCGGCCGAGCTGATGTCGCCGGGAATTTCCAAGTCCTCGGCCTTCAGCCGAGACGCGGCTTGAATTCGGATCCGGCCGCCTTGACGGCTCAAGGGCGCTCCCTTGGCCTGGAGCATGAGCTCGCTATGATCGCGCGAGGCCATGCCCTCCTCCACCGCCGTTTCGCCGGAGGCATAGAGGCCGGCCAGGAGGACGGCGCTCTTCACCTGGGCACTGGCCATCGGCAGCTTGTAATGGATGCCGCGGAGCGGCCGGCCGGTCACCTTGACGATCCGTTCGGTTTCGGAAGCCCGAAACTCCTCGATCTGGGCGCCCATCTCGCGGAGCGGCTTGGCCACCCGCTCCATCGGCCGGCGATTGAGGCTGGCATCGCCGGTCAGCCGGGTTTCGAAAGGTTGGGCGGCGAGGATGCCCATCATCAAGCGCAGGGTCGTGCCGGAATTTCCGCAGTCCAGGACCTTGGCCGGCGGCTTGAGGCCGCGCAGGCCGACGCCATCGACGACGACCTTGTCGGCCGCGACTTGGATCGGCACGCCCATCGCCTGGAAGCAGCCGATGGTCGAGAGCACGTCCTCGCCCATCAAGAGGCCCCGCAGGATCGAGCGCCCTTCGGCCAACGCCGAGAGCATGACCGCTCGATGGGAGATCGACTTGTCGCCGGGCACTCGGAGCTCGCCCTTCAGTGTCGGCGAAGGTTGGATGGTGACGACGACGCTCACAGCTTCCTCCGAACTCGGGCCGCCGAATCGAAATAGCGCCGCAGCGCCCCGGCCCTCGCCCCTCGGATGTCGCGGCCCAAGGCTTTCAAGAGCTTTTCATAGTCGGCCAAGGCCGCCAAGAGGGCCCGGCGATTGTCGAGGCAGATGTCGACCCACATCTCGGCCGAGCTGGCCGCCACCCGGGTTCCGTCGCGAAAGCTGGTGCCGCTGAATTTCAGGGCTCGGCGCCGATTTTTTTTCGAGGCCAATTGGACCAAGGAGAAAGCCAAGAGGTGCGGCAAGTGGCTGGAGGTGGCCAGAATGCGGTCGTGCTCGGTCGCCGGCATCGATTGGACTTTGGCTCCGAGCGCTTTCAAGAGCCGAGCGAGCTTGGCGGCGGTTTGGGCTTCGCCGCGGCCCTCCGGCGTCAGGATCCACCAGCGGCCGCGGAACAGCCCGGACAAGGCCGAGGCCATGCCGGTGTGTTCGGAGCCGGCGATCGGATGGCCGCCGATCCAGACGGCTCGCTTGGGCAGGACCCGCCGGACTTTGGCGTTCAAGGCCGCCTTGGTGCTCCCGACGTCGGTGATGACGGCGCCTTTTTTCAAATGGGGAGCGATCTTCTTGGCCAAGGCCGGGATCGTTCGCACCGGAACCGCCAGGACGACGAGGTCGGCATCTTGGACCGCTTCGACCGGGTCGGAGAAAACGGCGTCGCAGGCCCGCCGGCGCAGGGCTTCGCGCCGCGAGTCCGGCGAACGGTTGTAGCCCATGACCCGCTTGGCCAAGCCGAGCCGCTTCAAATCGAGGGCCAGCGAGCCCCCGATCAGGCCCAGCCCGAGGATGGCGACATTGGGGAAAATCGGTTTCATGCGCGGCCGTTGGTCTTGCTGATTTCGCGGGGATAGGAGCCCAGAACTTGGAAGAAGCTGCATTCCCGCTCCATGGTTTTGAGCACCTCGGCGATCGCCGGCTCTTCCATGTGGCCGTCGAGGTCGATGAAAAAGACGTATTCCCAGGCCCGTTTCTTGAGCGGCCTGGATTCGATCTTGGTCATGTTGATCTTGCTGTCGGCCAGCGGCTTCAAGAGCCGGAAGAGCACGCCGGGCTCGTCGCGGGTCGAGAACATGATCGAGGTCTTGTCATGGCCGGTCGGCTGGGTCGGCTTTTTGCCGATCACCAAGAAGCGGGTGAAGTTGTTGGGGTAGTCCTCGATGTGCTTGCGGAGGATCTTCAGCTTGTAGAGCTCGGCGGCGTAATCGCTGGCAATGGCCGCGGCGCCCTTTTCCTTGGTCGCCATCATCGCGCCCTTGGCGTTGGAGTCGGTGGGCATCACCTGAGCCTTGGGCAGATTTTCCTCGAGCCAATGGCGGCATTGGCCGATGGCTTGGGGATGAGCGTAGACCTTCTTGACCTTCTTCAGGTCGCTCTCCTTGGAGAGCAGGTTGTGCTTGATCTCGAGTTGGATCTCGCCGCAGATCGTGAGCGTGAATTCCATGAAGAGATCCAGGGTATGGGTGACCACGCCCTCGTTGGAGTTTTCGATCGGGACGATGCCGTATTGGACCCGGTCGCCGACCACTTCCAGGAAGACGTCGCGCAAGGTGGTCTGGGGGAGGAAATCGGTGGCGGCGCCGAACTTCCGGATGGCGGCCAAATGGGTGTAGGTCGCCTGGGGACCCAGATAGGCGACTTTCAAGGGGGCTTCGAGGGCCAGCGAAGCCGAGAGGATTTCCCGGAAGATTTCCTCGACCGCCCGGAAATCGTAGGGGCCTTTATTGAGCTTCTTGAGGCGCTTCAGCACCAAGACTTCGCGCTCCGGCACGTGGAAGGAGCCGCCGGCCTTCTGCTTGATCTTGCCGATGGCCTGAACCTCGTGGCCGCGCTGAGAAAGCAGATCGAGCAGCTGGGCGTCGAGCTCGTCGATGCGTTGGCGGTGTCTCTTGAGTTCTTCGGGGTCGCTCATG
>DATEDP010000057.1 GCA_035281585.1 bacterium | reverse complement strand
TGGGCCGCCATCATCTGAAAATCCATCGCCAAGTTTTGGAGGAAGACCAGGCCGAGCGGCGCATTGTCCTTCTCGATGAATCCCAGATTTTGGTTGATCATGCCACCGAGGGTGAAAGCGCTGGCATTCATCAGCCGGTGGGTCGTCCAAACCGCCGCCCGGCCGCTTTGGCTGATGGCCAGTTTGCCCTGGCCCTTGAGCAGGGTCGCCTCGGCTTCGGTCGCGACCTTGAGCCAGGGAATGTGCTCGGCCCGCTTGCCGATCGCACCCATCACCTTGCCCGAGGCGTGGACCAAGCCAAAGGGCGCGATGCCGACCAGCATCTCATGCCAGAAGCGATTCCAGCCGAACTGGTTCTTGCCGGTCCGGGCGGTCTCCATCAACATGCCGCCGACGGCGAAGCCGGCATTGTCGGCCATCGCCACCGCGCCGACCTCGGCAACCTTGAAACCGCGCGGCGACCAAGCGGCGAAACGGGCCATCCAGCCGGCTCGCGCGACCGAGCGGGCAGTGAAGCCGGCCCAGGCGATCTTGGCGCCGGCGCTAAAGATTCGGCCGACGCCGAAGCTGGCGATGGTGGTCAGGGCGCTGACGAAAGCGTCGCCGTAGCGGCCCTCGACGATGGCCGGGACGATGAGGATATCCTTGACCGCTTTCCAGATGGCCGCTTTTCGCGCCGCCCATTTGGCCTCGTCGGGAATGCGGGTTTTGACCAGCTCCTTGGCCTGGGGCCCAACATGAGGATCGCTCGTCAAGAGCGAGGAGACTTGGGAGGCGAACTCGAAATCCTCGCGGTCGAGGAGCTTCTCGGCCAAGCGGAGGGTTTCGCCGGAAACCTGGGCGTCGGTCAGAGTCGGATTGGAGAGGGTCTTGATGTAGGCCATCGTATCCTGGCCCCGGCCGGTTCGATCCAAAACATCGAGGACCTGCCAATAGCCGACGTCATCGCGCAGCTTTTGGATGGCTTCCTCGAGGGTCTTGACCTCGCCGCTCTGGAGCATCCGCTGGGCCTCGCTCAGGAAGGCCTGGACCTCTTTATGGAACTCGTTAGCCTTGCCCTCGCGCTTGGTGATGTATTCCAAGTCCCGGGTATTGCCGCGACGTTTGTCGACCTCGGCCATCAGGACCGCCGAGAGAAACTCCAGCGGGAAGCCGACTCGCTTCTGGTATTCGACTTGGTCGATCTTCTGGAGCTCGGCCGCAGCCAAGCTGTTGTGCTTGATCTCGCTTAAGATCTCCTTGGCCTTGTCGAGGTTGCCGTCGACCAGCTGGATCCGCCCGCGGGCGAAGACGGCGGCCTCATGGAGGGCCTTATCGGCCTGATTCTTGCCGGGCCCCGGATCGAGGTCGCTCAGCTTTTGATATTGGGCCTTGGCCTCTTTCTCCATGCCCGAGTTCTCGTAGATTTGGCCCAGTGAAAGGTAGCCGGAGGCGCGGACCGATGGCTCCTGCTTCTCGATGTGCTCCTTCACCGGAGCCAAGGCCTGCTCCACTCGCGCGTCGAGGCCGAGTTGGCCGAAGATGGAGGCCGCTTCGACCGCAGATTCGAGTCGGACATTCAGGGGCGCTTCGGGGTCCTTCGAGCTTTCGATTTTCTCGTGGGCTTCATAGGAAGCTTTGGAGAATTGGTTCAACACGGTGGGGGTGAAATTCGACAAGAGCTCGTAATTGCCCTCGTTCATGGCCTGGGTATAGACCGTTTTGAAGTCGTCGCGGATCCCTTGTTGGATGTTGGTCTCGCCGTCGGTCAGCGGCCGAAACTTGCCGGCCTTGATCAAGTACTGCTCCACGTTGAATTGCTGCATCTGGTAGCTGTAGCTGTACTGACTCTCGATCTTCTTGATCTCATCCAAGTCGGCTTGGGTGATGTGGGCGCCGCGAATCTCCTTCGGCTCCTGCGAACGGTCGAGGTAATAGCCGAGAATCCCGCTCTCGATATGGGACGGAAGGCCCAGGGCTCGCACTCGCTCGATGGCCCAAGCGTCCTCGGCATCCAATTTGGGATGGAAGGCGAAAGCGTGGTCGTCGATGATCTTCTCGCCCAGCTTGGCGATAGCGTCGACCTGCCCCTTGAGCGTCTCCGGCTTGATGGCCGGATTCTCGCCTTCGGTGAACATTTTCTTGTAGAGCGCGGCCGAGGAAGAGAGCTGCTTGAGCATCTCAAAGCGGACTTCCGGTTTCAGATCGGGCGAATACTCCAAGGCCAATCGAAAGACCTCGAGGTCCTTGACCAGTCTTTTTCCGTAAGTCTCCCGAGCCTCCTTGTTGGACATGTCGATGGTGCCCACCAAGGCCAGGCGGGCTTGAATCAGCTGCGAAGCCTGGTTGACCGTGGATTCCCGCTCGTCCTTGGAATAGATCGTCAGCGCCGAATCCACCGAGTAGATCTTGCCCGAGTCGCTCGCCATCCCTTCGACCCGAGTTTCCAGCGAGTATTGGCGGTCATCCAATTCCTCTTTCAGCTTCTTGTCGATCTCCCGAACGTTTTCCTGGTCCCGGTCTTTCTCGTAGAAGCTTCGGGCCGCGATCAAGCCCGGGATGTAACTGCCGTAATCCCGTCCGACCAGACGATGGGCGCTGGATCGAGCCTCGCCGAGGAGCAGCTCCTCGTAGGTTCTCGGCAATTTCCCGGGTTCGCTATATTCGGCCTGTGCGTCGACATCCTCCTTGCTCTCGCCAACCAGTCTAATATTGGTGCCCTGCAGGGCCTCGGCCATCGCCGACTTCAGCTCGAGGTTCTGGATTTCGCGCGCGATCTCATTCTCTTCGCGCGGGCCGTAATTTTGCCATCCATCGATGTAACGTAGGGTCTCTTCGACTTTGGCCGAATTACCCAGTTCGGCGTAGGCCCGCAGGGCCTCGAGGGCGAGCGCGGTGGCCGCGCCATAATCCTCGCCGGTGGCGAAAGCCTTCTTCATGAGCTCGCCGGCTTGCTGATTTTTGGTCAAAAAATCCTTGATGCCGTCGGCGCTGAGATATTTGGCAAGGCGGAAATCCTGAGTTTCGGCGCCCACAACCAAGGCCAAGGTCAAGTCGTTAAAGGCCTTCTCATCCCAGGATAGGCCTTGGCTCTTGGCATAGGACTCGGCCAAGGCGTTGAAGGAAATCGATTTGTCGTAGGTAGCGTCCTCGCCTTTGCCGCTGCGTCCGAAGCGGATATCGAACATCTTGTCGGAGATTTCGGAGTCGCTGGGCAAGGCCGGGCCATCGTAAGTTTTCTCATCGGCCACCAATACTTGATGATAGCCGGCCAGGATTTGGCCATATTGGTCGAGGCGGAATCGAGTGTCGAGGACGTCGCTGGGCAGAGCGTCCATCAGGGCCTTCCATTGATTCAAAGTGTTACTGAGGCCGTTGAGGTGCCCCAGCTCCATATTGATCTTGGAAGCGACCTCGGCGTCGGCGATCTGCTCCAGGCTGGCCCTTTCGCCGGGTTTCAAGGTCAGGTTGGGCAGGAGCTCGTTCCGAACTTCCCGCATCTGCTCTTCGACCGCCTTCAGCTCGACCTCGGCTTTGGCCTTGAGCCTCTGGTAATCCAGCGAATTGACGAAGGCATTGTGCTCCCGCGCGCGCTGGGCCTGCTCTTGCCGAGCTTCGAGCTGGGCATCGAGCTTTCGGTAACCGGGTGCGGCGGCATCGACGAACTGGTCCTTCAACGCGCCGGCGATGTCGAGGAGCTGGTCAGGCGTGGGTTGGCCGTTTTGCCAATCTTTTACCAGCTCGGCGACTTTCACCGGATCGAGCTTCTTGTCCTTGACCACCGGCTGACCTTCGAACTTCAGCAGGGCCTGGCCCTCGACCCATTGTTTCCGGTACTTCAAAAATTCCCGGACCAATTTCAAATCCTCGAACTGGTCGCTCCGGCTCATTTCCGGGAAATTGCGGAGCTCCTCGACCATCCCCTCCAGCTTGGCTCGGCTGGCCTCGACCTCTTTCTTGGCGTCGGGGCTGGTCTCGTGGGCGAAGCGCTTGAAGTTATCCAGCTCCTTGCGGAAATCGGTCCGAACCTGCTCGCGGTAGCGCTCGACGAAGCGGTAGTACTCCTCCGGCATCGGAACCCCGCGAAGGCTGGGGCTGGTCGAAGTCTTGAGGTCCTTGGGGACCAAGGTCGGCGCCTGATTCAAGGTGGAAGTCGCCAGGTAGTCGACCAAGGCGGCTTTGCCGTTGCCGAGCTTGTCGTTGGCCCGAGCCCGCAGAAGAAGCGCTTGCTCGTCCTTGGGATTTTTTTGGAGGGCCTCGTTGCTGGCCTCGAGCGCCTGCTGAAAACCCTGAACGCCATGGGCCGGCCCCTCCTTCAGCACATGAACGGCGCCGGCCGCCAGGTCGAGGCTGGCCTTCAAGCGAAGAATCCGGCCGGCCTCGTCGGCCGGCAGCGCGGCCCGGCCCTTGTAAGGCTCCTCGAGCAAGCCCCAAACTTGGCGAACGATCTCCTCGGCCTTCTTGAAATCCTTGATCTCGGCGAATTGGCGGGCCTTGTCGATCTTGGCCGCCAGCATCGTCTCGGCCTCGGCTCGAGGCAGGACCTTGTAAGCCTCTTCCCAGCGATCTTGGCTCAGGTAGAGCTGGCCGAGCGCCTTGCGATCCGCGGCATTGGCCGGATCCATTTTCACCAGCCACTTGTAAGCTTGGATGGCCGAGCTGGGATCTTTCTCGCCGGTGAGGGTTTCCGCGTAGGCCCTCAGCTTGGCCGTCGAGGTCGGGTCGAAGTGAGCGGCGGCGGCCAGATGCTTTCCCTTGGCCTTGTCGCCGGTCGCGGCCTCGGCTTGGCGCTGGTGGTAGAGCGAAAGTTTTTGCGAAAAGCTTAAGCGGGCGAAAGCCTCCTGGTCGGCGGCATCGCGGAACTTCATCTTCGGAAGCGCCAAGCCGCATTCCTTGAGCGCGGCCTGGACCCGAGGGTCCTCGCCGTTCTTGTCGACGAAGGCCAAAACTTGCGAGGCGTTGAGCTCGCGGGCCCCCTTTCCCTCGACCGGCGTCCCGGCCATCAAGCCGCCGGGAATGCCTTGGGCTCGAAGGGCGGCGTGGAGCTTGGCCACCTCGGGATTGGTCTTTTCGTCGAAGGTCGGCTTGAAAGCTCCGCCCATCTCCTCGACCAACAGGGCTTTCTCGCGATATTTCTGGGCGGCAGCCGCATCGCTTTGGCCGCGGGCCGCTCCTTCGTAGAGCGCTTTGGCGTCATCGAAGCGCCGCGCCTCGACCAATTGGGTCGCCGCGAAATCGAGGGCCTTGCTGTTCTTGAGCGAGGGGTCCTTCACCGAATGCAGCCAGACGATCAAATTGGGGACGTCCTTGGCCTCGGCGAAGCGGATCGCCAAGCCGGCTTCCTCGCGGGCGGCCTTGATGTCTCCGCCGCGGTATAAAAGATCGGCCAAGGCGCGATGGGCCGAGGCATTCTTGGAATCGAGGCCCAGCGCCAGGCGGTAAGCGGTCTGGGCTTGCTCGAGGTGATCCTTGGCGACGAGGGACTTCTTCTCCTCCTTGGCCCGCTTCTCGAAATCCTTGCCCCGCTCCACCAGATGTTTGGCGCCGGTTTTGGGATCGCCGGCCAGAATCGCCTTGGCCTCGTCGTCGGAGAAACCGAGGGCCCGAAAGCTCTTCTGGAGGACGGCGATCTGCTTCTGAATCTTGGGCGAAAATTTTTCGAAATGGCCGAAGACGAACTCGACGACTTGGCGGCCGTCGACGGTCCCTTCCGGCCCCTTCGGCGTCGGTCGGGTCGGAAGCTTGGAGTCCTCCGCCCACTTCCAGAGGGTGCTCTGGATGCCTCGATCTTTTTCAACAAGTCCGTTACCCATCGACCACCAGTCTTTTTTACGCATTATTTCCCAATTTCCTTGAAAACCGAAGTAAAGACCTCGTTTTTCGCTTGAATTAAGCGGTTTGGAGCTGGGCGCGGAGCTTGTCCTGGAACAGGCGGCCCATTTGGCGAAGCTGCTGGGCCTTCATCCACAGGGCCCGGGAAGCCTGGTTATCGGTCAGCTCGGCTTCCTTAGCCTGCTTCTCGACGGTTTCGGCCTGCTGGATGGCGCTCTTGCTGGCCTTGACGAAGAGGGTCAGCTCGAGCTTCTTGACCTGAACCTTGGCTTCGAGGAGCTTCATCGGATCTTCAAAGGCCTGCTGGGCGAGAACATCGACCTGACCCACCTTGGCGGTCCAAGCCTGAAGGTCACCGGCTTCGGCGATCTTCTCCAAAGCCTTCACTTCGCGGTGGAACTTGTGAACCGGGGTCTCGACGCGGGGGGCCTGGGCCAGGGCGGCAAAGAAGGGGTTCATTCCGGGCTTGCTGAATTCGGCTTGGATGGTGGGGTTAATCATTTGCATTTCTTTCGTCCTCCTGCCTTTCTATATTCCAATGTTTGTGCCAAGCGGAGGAGTCTCGGAAATAGATTATAACTATATGATTTTATTTATATAAATATAGATAGCCGAATTTAGGCCGGGGCGATCGAATATGTCTAGTATGTGTTAATACGTGAAATATTAATAATAAATTAATTATTTCATATTGTTACTCCCAAAACCCCACCCAGCGTTTAATTGTGCAATTAAAGACATAACAACCATATATAGGCCGAGAGAGATCCGCCTTTGAATTTTTGGTGTCCGAGCGAATCTTCCATGGCGCCAAAGCACCAAGTCCCTCTCAGCCCCTTACTGTGTAACTGTTACAAGACTATGATTTTAGACATCTTGGTTGATAAGATTTAACGACATGAAATAATTAATAAATATTTATAGATGTAATAATTTATGCACTTCGCACAAATTCGCCCTTGCCCCATGCCACGGCCGCATTAAACAAATTAATGAGTAAAAACAATAAACTAGAGATTATTTCGCCTGCGGCCCTCGTTTGGCACCTCGCTTGTAATAGAGTTTTCCCGACAATCATTGCCCACTTTCCTCATCCTCGGGCCGCGGCTCCCTAGGCCGCGGCCCACTTGAGGAGGAAAGAAAGGGCCAATTCATGGGGGTATTTATGGGTTTCCTTGGAAAAATTTTCGGAGATTCGGATCTGGGATGCGCGGTCGGGGTGGCGATTTCGCCGATTGGCGCCCTCGCTTCGGGCGAATGCAACGACACGATCGAGAAGGCCGTGGACAAAGTCGAAACCTACGTCGACGACCTTCGAGGCTCTGAAGAGGACGTTTTCCAAAAATACGTTCAGCCCCTCTTCGAAGCCTTGCTGGCGCCGGTCCCCTTCTACGGTCTGGGGCGCTTCGCCACTCCGCAAGTCCACCGCGCCTTGGGCCTCACGCCCGAAGCCAGCGCCGAGCTACGCCACCGGATTTCTTCGGCGGAGAAGATGATTCTTCTCGGAACCGCCCCCCTGCTTTTTCCGACGCCCCTCTTCCCGGTGGCGGTGGGCCTGGAGCGCTTCGGCTATCCGATCTGCCCGGTCCTGCGGCCTTCGATCAGCGCCGAGGACCTCGGAAATTTCATGGTCGACGTCGCCATGTCCTCGGCCCTTCTCGGAGTCGGCGCGGTCGGCGCCCGAAGCTTGGCCAAGAAAGCCGCGGCGACCGCGGCCCCAAAGCAGGACTAATCAGAATTTAGGTAGGAGCAGAGGTGGTGGTTGCGAAAGCGACCCCACCTTTTTTTGTCATCCTCATCGACTCATTCACTAGCTGCCGCAACTCGGCCGAACTCTTCGGCTCCAACGGCCAAAGCGAGGCCCAATCCGTAGCTTGCCGAGCCTGAGAGCAAGGCGCCAAGGCCGGATTTGAAAGTGCCGCTCCAAGCGACCGCTTCGCCTTCCTCGCAGATCGCCTGATCCAGGTCTTCATCGAAGTAGTCGATCTCGCCGCCATCGCAGACCTCGTCCTCCTCCTCTTCGCTTCCGAAGACAAAGGGAAGCGCCGGCGGCGGCGGAGGCGGGGCCCCTTGCAAGGTTTCGTCGGGCAAGCAGATCGGCCAGAAGACATTGCCGGCGCCTTCGCCGTGCAACGGCCTTAGCTCCTGCATTCCCTTGACCATGGTCAGGAAATCGCGGCGGCTGCGGACCGGATAAACGATCAAGTTGGGCGAGACCCGGGAAGAGATGCAGCGGTGAGTCGGCACCAGAAACTCAACCAGGCCGAGCTCCATCAGGCTTTGCACATCGGAATACTCGATGCGGCCGCTCGCGGCGACGTCGGACCAGGAAAAAATCTGACCATGGCGACCATGAACCTGAATTTTCATCCCCTCGGCATAGCTGGCCTTGCCCCAAACCCGGGCGCGAAACTTTTCAAAGCCCTCGCCGCCTTGGCCGGCTCGGCGAAATTGGATTTGCTGATGTTGGAGCCAAGCCTCCTCATACTCCGCGAGGCAAAGCGATTCTCGACACTGTTGGGTTTGGGGCCGAAGCCGGAAAATTTTTCCGGTCATATAATTTCTCCTATTAGCCCTCTCCCCTTGCGGGAGAGGGTGCCCCGAAGGGGCGGGAGAGGGGTGGCGTTAAGACAAGGCTTGCTTCGCCCCACCCCCTCTCCCGCCTCCGGCTTCGCCGGAGGCACCCTCCCCCACAAGGGGGGAGGGATGCAAAGCGCGGGCCCAGGGGAGCCGCCTAAAACCCTAGAATTTCAACCTCTTATCTGTCCATTTCGTCCAATTTTACCTAATGTAGAAAAAATCCTTTAATTTCAGTTAAATATAAAAGATTCTTTAGCCAGTATTTGTTATTTTTTCGCAAAATCACACTATGGCGGCGACTCGTCGTAAAAAGCTGCAGGGCCCTTGGGCCGAACGCTACGAAATTCTCCAGCCGCTGGGCCGCGGCGGAGCCGGCGACGTCTATCTGGCCAAAGATTCCCGGCGCGGCGGCAAGCCGATCGCGCTGAAGCTGCTCGACCGCAAGCGGCTGCGCGATTCAGCCGTCGCCGATTCGCTGCGCAATGAATTTTCCTCTCTCACCCGGCTGAGCCACCCTCACCTCGCCAAAGTCTGGGATTTCGGCGCCAGCGCCGAGGAGATGTACCTCTCGACCGAATACATCGAGGGCCAGGATCTGCTCGCCGCCTGCCGCAGCGCCGATCTGAACACCGTCTTCCGCCGGATCGTCGAGCTCTTGCGCGGCCTCGACTACCTGCACCGGCGCGGCGTCCTCCACCTCGACCTCAAGCCCGCGAACATCCTCGTCGCCCATCCCAAGGAAGGGCAAAGCGGGGTGAAGCTGATCGACTTCGGCTTGGCTCAATGGACCCTGAAAAATCCGGCCGGCTCCGCCGAGTTCTCGGGCAGCCCGCCCTACTCCGCGCCGGAGCTGCTGCTGGGCGGAGCGCCGACGCCGGCCAGCGACCTCTACGCGATCGGGATGATCTTCTATCGGCTCTTCTCGGCCGGCCTCCCCTTCAAGAGCGAGGACCCCTTGCAGCAGATGCAAGAGCAGCTCTACGGAAGTCTAGCGGAGCCACGGCAATTGAATCCGGCCCTGCCCGAAGCCTTCGCCGGCCTGATGCATCGCTTGATCGAGCGCGAGCCCGCCAAGCGGCCCGCTTCCACCGCCGAGCTTTTGTCGGAGCTCAATTCGATCCTGGGCGAGAACTTCAGCCTGCGCCCGGCGGTGGCGCCGGCCCAAATCTTGGCCGAGTCCGATCGCCTCTTCTTTCCGGAGATCTTGGAAAGCTTGGTCGAAGCCGCCGGCCGACCCGGCTCGAAGACTCTTTTGCTCGGCTCGACCGGCAGCGGAAAGAGCCGCTTGCTTCGGCACCTGAAGGAAAAGCTGCAATTGGCCGGCGGCCAGCCGGCCTTCTTCGATAGCGCCGCGGCGCTCGCCGGAAAGAGCGGAAAAGGAAATTCGACCGAGCCGATCCTGCTGGACCTGGCGGAGCCCTGTCCGGCGGTGGAAACCTCGAGCCCCTTGCTTGTCGCGCTCGGCGAAGAGCCGGCAAGCTGGCCGGGCTTTCAAACCCTTCGCCTTCCGCCGCTCGACGCGGCCCGATTGCGAAATTTTCTTTCCGGCGAAATCCGCGACTTTCCGGAGGCGATGGTCGAAACCCTGGCCGCCGAAGGCGCCACCAGCCCCCGAGCCCTCGAAGAGCTGCTTCAAGAATTGCGCGAGCGCCACGCCCTGATCTGGACCGAGGATGGATGGCGCTGGAATGAGCTTCATTCGGGCGAAGGCTTCCATGATTTGACCGGGAGCTCTCGGCGGCGCTGGGAAGAGCGCTGGGCTCGCGTGCAAAATCTGCTGGCCTTTTTCCCCGGCGGATTGAGCGCCGATTCCCTGGCCGGAATGATGGGGCTGGAGCCGGGCACCCTTGAGCCGCGCCTCGAAGGCTGGAAGGCCGAAGGCCGCTTGCGCGCGGCTGCCGAAGGCCCGGTGCCGCTCTACTTCGCCAAGGAAAATCGCCCGATCGACCAGGCCTCGGCCGAAGGTTGGGAGGCGATGAGCGGCGAACTGGAAGCCCTTTATCGAAAGGGCGATTTCGAGGCCGGGAGCCGGATCGCCTCGGCCGTTGGCGAGAAAAATCCCTCGGCCGAATGGCGAATTCTCGGCGCCCGCCATCTCGCGGCGGCCGGCCGCAGCGTCGAAGCCTTGAGCCTCCTGCCGAATGAAGCCGAGGCTCCGCCGCCGCTCCGCGGCCTCTTCCACGAAATCCGGGCCCGCTCGCTGGCCAGCCTGGGGCGGCTTGACGAAGGGAGTGCCGCGCTGGAAGAAGCCGACCGAGCCTACCGAAGCGCCGGCGACTCCAGCGGCCTTTCGCGGATTTTCAACCAACGCGGCTGGTATCAAAAAAAGCGCGGCGATCCCGAGGGGGCGCTGGGCCTCTATGCCCAAGCGGCCGAGCTGGCCGAGACCGCGAGGGACGACTACGCCCAGGGCTTGGCGCTGCTCAATATCGGTGGCACCCATCTCGACCGCGGCGAATTGGAAGACGCGCTCGAGCTTTACCGCCAAGCCCAACCCTTGGCCGAGCGCTCGGGCCATCCCCTGCTCCGCCTCAAGCTGGCCAACGGCTTGACCAACCTCTACTACACGCTGGGACGGGCAGCCGAGGCCCAGGCCTCCTCCTTCGAAATGCTGCGGGCGGCGATTGAAGGATCTTTTCCCGAGGAGCAGGCGGCGGCGCTCAACTTTCTTTCGCTCCTGGCCGGCCAGCGCGGCGAAACCGAGGCTCAAGGCCAATATCTCGACCAAGCCATCAGGCTCCTCGAGAACCGGCCCGGCTCCGGCCTCCGGCCCCAACTTTATTTCAACCGCGGCTACCTCCATTGGGACGGCGGCCGTCACACCGCGGCCCAGCTCGACGCCGAAGCCGCCCTCAAGGCGGCCCAGGAAAGCTCCAACAGCTTCATCGCCGCCTGGGCCGGCCTGCTGATCGCCAAGGTCCTGCGCGACCGGCCCAAGCCGGATCTTGCCGCCGCCCAAGAACGTCTCGAGCGCGCCGCGGCCGAAATGCGAAGGCTCGAGCTCGGCCATTTGCTCTGGGAAGCCGAATTCGATCTCGGTCTGCTGGCCAAGCGCCGGGAGGACCGGCCGACGGCCCGCCGCCACTTTGAAGCCGCGCGCGAAGCGCTCCGCGGCCTGCTCGAGGAAATCCCGGAATCGCGGCGCCAAAGCTATCTTCGAGACCGCAAGCTCGAAAAGATCGAGGAAGAATTGAAACTTTTCCCCCTTTGAAAAAGGGGGATTAAGGGGGATTTAAAGCGGTGGAAAGAAGGATCGCGCTTGAAATGGCACAAGGCGTCTTTGCAACGGCTTTAAATCCCCCCTGCCCCCCTTTTTCAAAGGGGGGAAATGCGACAGGAGAAATATCATGACTCTCACCACGACCACCCTGGACCTCGCCGCTTACGAGAAGATCTTCGAGATCTCCAAGCGCATCCTGGCTCAAATGAATTTGGATCGGCTCCTCGACTTGATCCTCGACGAGGCCATCCAGCTGTCCGGCGCCGAGCGCGGCTTCGTCGTCCTGCTCAAGGAAGAAGGCCTCGAGGTCCAATCGGCCCGCAACATGGACAAGGAAAGCCTCAAGAAGGCCCGCGAGAAAGTCTCGACCTCGATCATCCGGGAAGTCACCCAAAGCCGGGCGCCGGTCCTGACCTTGGACGCCGGCGAGGACGCCAAGCTGAAGGGGGCCGAGAGCGTGCACCGGATGAAGCTCCGCTCGATCCTGGCGGTGCCGCTCAACAGCGGCGACTCGGTCCAAGGCGTCATCTATCTCGACAATCGCTTCGCTTCCGGCGTCTTTCAGGAGAGTCATGCCAAGGTCGTCGCGGTCTTCGCCGACCAGGCCTCGCTGGCCCTCACCCACGCCCGGCTGCTCGACGAAAACCGCCAGCGCCAAAAAGAGCTCGAGACCAATCAAAAGCTGATCTTGCGCCTCAACAAGGCGCTGGAGGAGCGGGTCGCCGACCAGGAGCAGGAGCTCGAAAAAGTCCGGCTCCAGCTCGAATCGCAGGAGATCGACGCGCCCCGCTCCGACAAATATCACGAGATCATCGGCGAATCGCATGCGATGAAGGAAGTCCTCAAGACCCTCGACCGAATCATCGATTCCGACGTCACGGTCTACATCCACGGCGAGTCCGGAACCGGCAAGGAGCTGATCGCCCGGGCCCTCCATTTCAACGGCCCGCGCAAGCTTCGAACCTACATCTCGACCAACTGCGCCTCTTACTCCGAGACCTTGCTCGAGTCGGAGCTCTTCGGCCACGTCCGCGGCGCCTTCACCGGCGCCGAGCGCGACAAGAAGGGAATGTTCGAGTACGCCGACGGCGGCACCGTCTTCCTCGACGAGGTCGCCGACATGAGCGTCGGCATGCAAGCCAAGCTGCTCCGGGTCCTGCAAGAAGGCGAGATCCGCCCGCTTGGCTCCAACAAGACGGTGAAGGTGAACGTCCGCATCCTTTCGGCCACCAACAAGGATTTGGGCGAGCTGGTCAAGCAGGGCAAGTTCCGCAAGGATCTCTTCTACCGGCTGAACGTCGTCCGGCTCAACCTTCCGGCCCTGCGCGAGCGCCGCGAGGACATCCCGGCCCTGGTCGACTACTTCATGAAGAAGAACAAGATGGGAATTCCGCCCAACTTCCTCTCGATCGAGCCGGCGGCGGTCAAGGCCCTGATGACCTACGAATGGCCCGGCAACATCCGGGAGCTGGAAAATGAGATCAACCGGGCCCTGGTCATGGGCAAAGGCGAGATCACCAAGGACCTCCTCTCCGACGCCGTCCGGGAAAAGTACGAGTTCGACGAGGAAATGATGCGGGACTTGAACCTCGATCGCCAGGTTTCGAGCTTCGAAAAGCGAATCATCGACCGGGCTCTCCAGGAGGCCCAGGGCAATAAGGTGAAGGCGGCCAAGCTGCTCGGCATCTCCCGCTTCACCCTCCATCAAAAGATTCGGAATCTGGAGATCGAGCCGCCAAAGCGCCGAGTCAGCCCCGAGGAGGTCGCCCGGGTTCTGAAAGAATGTAAGGGAAACAAGGCCTTAGCGGCCCGAAAGCTGGGAATCCAACGCCAGACGCTCTATCACAAGCTGGATCGTTTCGGTTCCAAGGCGGAGGAAAAGGTCGAATCCTAGCGTCATCCTGAGCGGGTTACCTGTCATCCCGAGCGTAGCGAGGGATCCCTGCGGAGGTTCTTGACGCCAAAAGCCTCCGCAAGGATCCTTCGTTCCCCAGCCTGTTCGACTGGGGCCCCCGCTCCTCTGGATGACAACCTCAGAAAAAAGCTAAATTTTCCGCAATTTCCGACTAAAATGGGCCGATAAGGGCCTTAACCGAGGGCACCCCTCGATAGGACGGGGGTGGGGGCCAATGGCAAATCTTCGAATTTCAATTTCTTCCTTCTTACAATGGACCGCGCTGGCTTTGTTGGCGGCCTGTTCCGGGATGACTCCGGGCGGGGCTCCTTCCGACGTCGGAGGCGGGCCGGTGACTATCGGCAATAGCCTGGACGGCGGCGGCAGCGACGTCGCCGGCGGCGGCGACCTTCCGACCGGCGGGGCCGGCGGCGGGCAAGCCGGCCCCAGCACCCAACAGAGCAACGACAATATCGGCGGCGGCTGCGTCCGCAGCTTCCATGTGAAGTTGAAAGTCCTGCATAACGGCTCCGAAGAAGCTTGCACCGTCGCGACCACCCTGATGTTCGGTGGCGGAGACGTCATTGCCAATAACGGCGGCGGCGTCTACGCGCCGGTCGACGAGGAGGCCGACGGTCCGCCCAAGGTGACGGTGTCGCCCGCCGGCGCCATGCCTGCCACCCAAAGCTTGAGCTGCGTGGAAGGCCGCTGGCAAACCACCGATCCTTTCTTCTTCCGGGCGGTTTGCACGGCCGGCCATGACGTCACGGCCAACGCCAATTGGCGCCACAACGGCCAAACTTATCTCAGCAATACTTACAGCGGCGCCCCCACCAAGGAGCCCGGCGACTACACGCCGATTCCGCTGGAATTGACCATCGACTTGGGGAACGACAGCCACCTCTATCAATACGATTCCGAAAACTCGGTCAATGCCGTCTACTGAGGGTTCGGCAAAGCCTTGAAGGTCCAGACGATCCCATCCCCATTGAGATCACCGTCGATCTAGGCTCGGATTCCTTCAACGCCGATCTTCCCCAGGGCTCGGCAAATAGTCTATACTGAGCCGGGATGCCCACGGCCCTTTCCAAACTTTTTACCCTTTCAGCTTCGGCCTTTTTGGCCGGTGCCGTGGCCTGCACCGGGATGAGCCCCGGCGGCGGCGGAGCTTCGCCGGCCGAAGTGGCCCAGGGCGGTGGCGGCGCACCGGTGGCCATCGGCAATAGCTTGGATTCGGCCGGCCCCAATGGCCCCGGGCCCAATCTCGGTGGCGATACTGGCGGCGGCCAGGCCCAACCCAGCACTCAACAGAGCAGCGAGGGAATCGGGGCTCCCTGCGTCATCAATTTCCAAGTGAGCGTCAAAACGACCCGCAGCGGCGTCCCCGAGGCCTGCAGCAACGCGGTGGCGCGAATCAACCTCGACAACATCACCGTCAACGACGGCGAGATGGCGCCGCCCGATTTGCCGCCCACCGGTCCGACGGTCACGATGAAATTCCTTTTCACCGCCGAGGACAATCCCTTCAACGTCACCGAGAGCAAGACCACTCAGTGCATCGGCGGCGTCTGGCAAACCGAGAACTTCTTATTCCGTTACCCAGGGAAAGCTTTGGATTGCTCGGGTTTCCATCAGGTCACCGCCCAAGCCGCTTGGCTGAAGGACGGGCAGAGCTTGAGCAGCAGCACCTTCCAAGGACCGCCCCTGCCCGAGGCCGACGAGAATTTCATCGTTCCGCTCGAAGTGACGCTGGAGCTGAACGGCTCCGGCACCACATCCACTCACAGCATTGACGTGAATCCGAACACCGTTCTCAGCCAATAAAAAAAGCGGAGCCCGGAGGCACGTACCGATATAGGACAAGGGGCTCGGCGTGCCCCCGGGAGGCCGCTTGAATGCTCCCGGGTCGTCTACTGAGAATTTTAAAAGCATGATTCGTGCCAGCGCCGCCTTCGGGACACTTCAATTACTTTAGTAATTTCAATAAGATACATCTTAAATTTTGGAGCCGCCGAGCGGCTCGGTGTCCACTCAGTTGAAAATAGCAACGGTCCGCTAAGTGCTTGAAAAATAAGTCGGAGAAATCGCAAACCCGAGCGTCCAAAAATGAAAAAAGACCCGGAGTCGTGCGATTCCCCCCTTTGAAAAAGGGGGGTTAGGGGGGATTTGAAGCGGTCGCGTGAATACCAATGCTCGTTCAGACACCTGCCACGTCCTTAAATCCCCCCTGGTGTTAGCCTTCGCAAATTCTGCGAATTTGCTGCGCGGTCCGGCAAAGCCGGACCTTGCGTACTTTTTTCAAAGGGAGGTAAGAAAAAAGACCCGGAGACGCACGCCATATAGGACAAGGGGCTGGCGGCGACTCCGGGTCGAAGGGCTTGCGGGGCTAAAGCCCCTGGCTACTCGGGCAGCGGCTCGGCTTCGATCTGCTCCAGAGCCTCGTCGATCCGCGAGCTACGAAGACGATCGGCGGTGGCGCTGGGCCGGCCGTAGTACTTGTACTTGAGCGGGTTATCGAGATGCTCGGTCGAGTTGACGTCCTCCTGGGTCGCGGCCTGAGCCATCAATTCGCGAATCTCCGAGGGGATAAGCGCCAAAAACTGGTCGAGCTTGTTCTCGTCGCTGCCGGCCAAATCCATGAAGATGGTGCCGATCAACTGGGGGATGAAGTTATTGCCTTCGTTCTTGTGGTTGTCGCGCTTGTCCTGGAGATAGTTTTTGACGCTGCCCCACTCGCCGCTGCGCAGGGCCTCGGTGAGCTTGGTCGCCAATTCCATCGTCTGCTCCTTGTGCCAGCCTTCGCTGGGGATCTTGGAAGGCAGGGTTTCGAGATCCCGGCTCAGCTCTGCGACCTTGATCTCGCGGGTGATTTCCTGGTTGAGCTCGTTCAGTTTCTCGCGGATTTCCTCGAGGTCGGCGCCCTCTTCCCGAAGATCGCCTTGGAGCCCTTCGAGCTTCGACTGGAAGCCGGATTTCTTCTCCGAATCGAGCTTCGATTTCCCAACCTTGTCGAGCAGGCTTTCGACCGAGGCGCCCAGCGCCTGGGCCTTCTCCTGATGGTTGGCGGTGGCCTCGGCCACGGCATCGGCGATCGTCCACTTCAGCTCGTCGATCGAGCCGAGCAGCTCGTCAAAACTCACGTCGGACTTGCGGGCCTGCTCGCCGAGGTCGGAAATCCGATCCTCGAAATCCTCGATCGCCTCTTCCGGAAGCACTTGGCTCTCGGGCTTCTTCAATTCCTCCTTGATCTCTTGGAGCAGAGCCAGCGGATCGGCCTGGGGCGCGGTTTCCTCCCCCACCAAGCCATCGAGCTCCTCGATCATGGCGTCTTGGGGAACGGCATCGCCGGCGGCTTGAGTCCCGCCTTCGAGAGCGGCCAGGTCGTTGGGCCCGTAACCGACTTGGGCATAACTGGCTTGATCGCTGAAATAATCGAATTCACCGCCGACGCTGCTCTCATAGTCCAGAGTCGTCGGATCGTAGCGGGGACCTTGGGGCCTTTGGGGTTGAACCAGCGGGGCGACGCCGTATTGGGAAAGATAATATTCGTTCGACAGCTTCATTCCTTCCGTCCTCCTGCCGGGAAAGATTTGCAGAAGCCGTGCCGCTCGCTCCAGGCGGCCCGGAAGGCCAAATACTCCAGGAATCACTGAAGCTTGAAGCCCACGCGCTTGAGGTCGGTCGAGAGCCTCTGGCTGGGTGAAATGACAATGAGTCTCTTAACTTATTGTTTTTATGAGGGATGTATTTCCCGTATGTTTTGCTGAAAAAATTGACAGTCGATCAGAGGTGGTCCTCGACCTTGACGCCTTCCTTCTGGAAGAAGGCCTTCAGCTTCTCTTTGAGCCGCTCCTCGATCTGCCGGGCCCGTTCTCGGCTGATCCCGTATTCGTCGGCGATGGCCTGCAAGGTCAAGGGCATCTCGGCGAGGAGGCGCTCGTGAAAGATCTTGGCCTCGCGGGGCTTGAGCTCCTTGGCGAACTCCTTGAACTTGTCTTCGAGCACGTCTTGGAAAGCCGCTTGATCCAAGGTCTCCTCGATCGGCGGAGCTTCCGACTCCAAAAGGTCGATGTGGCGTTTGTCCTCGCCGTCGCGGACCGGCGCGTCGAGCGAAAGATCGCCGTGACCGAGGCGGGCTTGCATCTCTTCCACTTCCTCGGGTTTGACGTCCATCGCCGCCGCCAGCTCCTTGACGCCGGCCTTGAAGCCCTGCCGCTCCAGCCGCTCCTTCTCCTTCATCAGATTGAAAAAGATCCGGCGCTGGGCCTGGGTGGTGCCGATCTTGATGAGGCGAAAATTATCCAAGATGTGCTTGAGGATGAAGGAGCGAATCCACCAGCTGGCGTAGTGCCCGAGCCGGGCGCCCTTGTCGGGATCGAAGCTCTTCACCGCCCGTAGCAATCCCAGATTGCCCTCCTGCACCAAATCCAGAAGATTGTGGTAGGCGGTGCGGTATTCCGACGCGATCTTCACCACCAGCCGAAGGTGAGAGGTGACCAGTTGGCGGGCGGCGTCGCGGTCGCCGGTCTCGCGAAAGCGCAGAGCCAGCTCCCGCTCCTCCTTCGGCGTGAGAAAAGGATAGCGGCTGACCTCTTGAACATAGCGTTTGAGCGGGTCGACCGGTTCGAGGGCTCTTTGCTGGGGCAAAACGGGAAGCTTGGATTTATAGGCGCTCATGGACATTTCCCTTCGCAAGGAGCTCGATGCGTCGGCCCTTTTTTCCCTCCTTACTGAAGAGGAGGCGGAATTGGCAATCTTCGAATATTTTCGGCAATCGCTCGGGCCATTCGACCAAAGCCACCGCGTTCGGGGCGAGAATCTCGTCCCAAGCCAAGTCCTCGGCTTCGGCCGGATGGTTCATGCGGTAGAGGTCGACGTGATAGACCTTGAGCGGACCGGGATACTCCTCGACCAAAGTGAAAGTCGGCGAGGGTATCTCGTCGGGCGGAACCCCGGTCAAGGCGGCGATCACACCCTTGGCGAAGCAAGTCTTGCCGGCGCCCAAATCGCCTTCGAGGGCGACATGGCCGCCGCCGCGCAGCCGCTCGGCGAAGCGGGCGGCCAGCTCCTGGGTGACGCGCTCCGAGGGCGAATGCCAAACTTGAATCGCGGAGCCCCCCCCTTTGAAAAAGGGGGGCTGGGGGGGATTTAAAGATCGCCGCAAAAGTTAGGCCCCCCTTTCGAGTGCGAAGCTTGGGTCAAATCCCGTCTATTCCCCTTTTGCAAAGGGGGGCGGGAGAGCAAGTCCTTGATGAGTGCCGGCCAGAGCTCGGTCAAGTCCGAAGCCAAAGTCCCGCGGTCACCTTTGGTCTGAGCCAGCCGATCTCCGGCCTGGCCGTGGAGGAAGACTCCGACCACGGCGGCCGCCGCCGGCTTCAGGCCTTGGGCGATCAAGCCGGCGATCAGTCCGGTCAAGACGTCACCGGCCCCGCCGGTGGCGAGGTTGGGACCGCCGCTGGAGTTCACGTAAAGCCGGCCCTCGGGCGTGGCGATCAGGCTGCGATAACCTTTCAAGACCAAGAGGCAGCGCCGGCGCCGGGCGAATTCACGGGCGCGACGCCAGGGATCCTCGGCTATTTCGGCGAGCGGGATGCCGGCGAGCCGCGACATCTCCTTCCAATGAGGCGTCAGGACGTCGCGCGGGCGAAGCGATTTCATCGCGCTTGGAATTTCGGCCAGAAGGTTGAGGGCGTCGGCATCGAAGACCGTCGGCGGCCGGCGGCAGCCGAGCCAGGATCGCAGGAAGGCGCCGGCCGCGGCTCCCCTGCCCCATCCCGGTCCGACGGCGACGGCATCGGCGGCGGCAAGCTTGGCGCCCAAAGCCGAAAAATTCTCGAAGGGAAAGAGCATGACCTCGGCATAGCGTAGATCGATGCGGCGGTGGGCGTCCTCGGGCAAGGCCCAGGTCACGAGGCCGGCGCCGGCCCGCAAGGCGCTGCGGGCGCAGAGATAGCCGGCCCCGGGCATGGTTTTGGAGCCGGCCAGCACCCAAACCTTCCCGCTTCGGCCTTTGTTGGAGCCGAGGGAGCGCGGCTTGAGAAAAGTCGCGGCGAATTTCTCGTCGACCCACTCGGCATCCGTTTTCATCCGCCGCAATTCGGCGGCGCTGAGCCCGATCGGGGCGACTTCGAGCCGGCCGACGTGGTCCCAAGCCGGCGGCAAGACTTGGCCGCGCTTCGGCGTCTCGAAGGTCACCGTCAAGTCGGCCCGGAAAGCTTCGCCCAAGGCCTCGCCGCTGTCGGCCGAGACGCCGCTCGGCATGTCGACCGCCAATTTGAAGGCTTTGGCCCGGTTCATCGCCTTAAGACTTTTGGCGATGGCGCCGGCGACCGGCCGTTTCAAGCCGATGCCGAAGATCGCGTCGACCACGGCATCGGCAACGTGGAGCGCGGCCGGGAGCCGGGCCGGCGGCTGCAAAAAAGGCCGGGCCTTCTCGTAATAGCCGCGGGCTTCGGGCGAATATTTTTCGGGGCCGCCGTGACAATAGACCTGCACCGAATGGCCGCGGCCGGCCAGCTCGCCGGCCATCGCCAAACCGTCGCCGCCGTTATTGCCCGGCCCGGCGACTATGACGATCTTGCTCTTGGGCTGGAGGCGGCGATGCAAGGCTTCGGCACAGGCCCGGGCGGCCCGGGCCATGAGCGCCGCCGCCGAGATGCCGTGCTTCCGGATCGAGAGGCGGTCGAGCTGGGCCGCTTGATCGCCGTTCAGGATCTTCATGCGACCAACGCCCTCATCTCGCGGACGGCCCGGTCCCAGCCCACCAAAACGGCGTGAGCGACGATGCTATGGCCGATGTTGTATTCCTCGATCTCGGCGATGCGCCGGACCGGCAGGATGTTTTGGTAATTCAAGCCGTGGCCGGCGGCGACGAAGAAGCCCAATTCCTTGGCCAAGCGCGCGGCCTTGGCCAGGCGCTCCAGCTCCGGACCGCGCCGGCCTTCGGGCAGCTCGCAATAGCTCCCGGTGTGCAGCTCCACCGAATCGGCTCCCAGCTCCCGGCTCTTCCGGATCTGAGCGTCCTCGGGATCGATGAAGAGAGAGACGTAAAGGCCGGCGGCTTTGAGCCGGGCGACCAGCGGTCCGATGGCAGCGCTTTGGCCGACGACGTCGAGGCCGCCCTCGGTGGTCAGTTCTTCCCGCCGCTCCGGCACCAGGGTGATCTTGGCCGGCCGGTGCTGCAAGGCATAGACTTCCATCTCGGTGGTGGCCGCCATCTCGAGGTTGACCGGGATTTCCACCGTCTTCAGCAGGCGCGGCAAGTCGGCGTCGACGATATGCCGCCGGTCCTCGCGCAGATGGCAGGTGATTTGGTCGGCGCCGGCGTCCTGGGCCATCTGGGCGGCGACGATCGGATCGGGATAAGTCGTGCGCCGGGCTTGGCGCAAAGTGGCGACGTGGTCGATGTTGACACCGAGCAGTGGCATGGCTCAGGCCGCTCCCAGGGCCTTCACCGCCTCGGTCTTGAGGCTTTGAGCGTAGTCCTCGATCTTCTTCAAATCCTCGCCCTCGAGCATGATGCGGAGCAAGGGCTCGGTGCCGCTATAACGCAGGAGGATCCGGCCCTTCGCGCCCAGCGATCTCTCGATGTCCTTCTGCAGCTTGCAGAGCTCGGCGACTTGAGAGAGCTCCTTGCGCTCCTTGACCTTCACGTTGAGCAGGACTTGGGGAAAAACTTCCATGCAGCTGGCCAGCTCCGAAAGCGGCTTGGCCTTGCGCCTCATCGCCGATAGGACCTGAAGCGCCGCCAGGATCCCGTCGCCGGTGGTGCTGTAGTGGCTGAAGATAAGGTGGCCGGACTGCTCGCCGCCGAAGACGAAGCCCTCCCGCCGCATCGAATCGATGACGTAGCGGTCGCCGACTTGAACCCGGCGAAGCTGGAGGCCCTTGCCCTGCATGGCCAGCTCCAAGCCCAAGTTGCTCATCACCGTGACGACGGCGGTCTGCTTGGCGAGCAGGCCGCGCTCGCTCAAATCCAGCGCGCAAAGGGCGATCACCCGGTCGCCATGGACGATCTGGCCCTGCTCGTCGACCAGGACCAGCCGGTCGGCATCGCCGTCGAGGGCCACGCCGAGCTGGGCTCCCTCCCGTTTCACCGCTTCGCTCAAACCTTGGGGATGAAGCGCGCCGCAACCCTCGTTGATATTGAGGCCGTTCGGCGAGACGCCCAGGGCCACCACCTCGGCGCCGAGCTCTTCGAAAACCGTCGGGGCCACCTTGTAAGCCGCGCCGTTGGCGCAGTCGACGACGATCTTGAAACCTTCGAGGTTCAATTCCTTGGGAAAGGTGCTCTTGAGGTATTCGATGTAGCGGCCGGCGGCGTCATCGACCCGGTAAGCCCGCCCGACCTCGGCATGGGTCGGTCCGTCCTTCAGCGCGTCGCTCGAGAGCAGGCCCTCGATCTTGGCCTCCAGATCGTCGGGCAGCTTGTAGCCGTCATGATCGAAAAATTTGATGCCGTTGTCGTAATAGGGATTGTGGCTGGCGCTGATCATCACGCCGGCGGCGGCCCGCATCGCCTGGGTGATGAAAGCGATGCCGGGCGTCGGCAAGGGGCCGAGAAAGATCGCCTCGCCGCCCATCGAGCAGATGCCGGAGCTCAGGGCGTTCTCGATCATGTAGCCCGAGAGCCGGGTATCCTTGCCGATGACGATGCGGTTTTTGCCGCCTTGGCCCAGATAAACCCGGGCCAAGGCCCGGCCCAAGCTCAAGGAAGTCTCGGGATCCAAGGGAGCCTTGTTGGCCAAGCCCCGAACGCCGTCGGTGCCGAAAATATGCCGTTGGGATGCCATAGCCTTTTTAAGCTATAAAACTTGGTCGCGAAAATGAAGATATAAAATACCCCCCTTTGAAAAAGGGGGGAAAGGGGGGATTTGGCGGCGCCTGCGGCAGGAGCAGCCTCTGTTATTTTGCGAAAGCTTTTAAATCCCCCCTTCCCCCCTTTTTCAAAGGGGGGTGGGAAGTTTTTGCAAAATCTGTAAGACCGCCCGCGTCGCGGCCACGTCGTGGACCCGAAGGATTCGGGCCCCGCGCTGCGCGGCCAAGCCGGCGGCGGCCGCGCTGGCCGCGGTCAAGGCTTCAGGCGATTCGCCGACGCATTCCCGGATCATCCGTTTCCGAGAAAGCCCGACCAAGAGGGGGCGGCCAAGATCCTGAAGCTCCGTCAGCCGCGAAAGCAGCTCCCAATTTTGAGCCGGGGTCTTGGCGAAGCCGAAGCCCGGGTCGAGCACGATCCGGTCCTCGGCGATGCCGGCGCTCCGCGCCCGCTCCAAGCCGGCGCCGAGCTCGCGCCGCAGCTCCCCGAGCAGATCTCCGTAAACCGCCGAGTCCATCATCGTCGCGGGCTGGCCGCGGCTGTGCATCAGGACATAGCCGCTTCCGGCTTCGGCCACCGCCGCCAGCAAAGCGGGATCGGAAGCGTTGGAGACGTCGTTAATGACTTCAACGCCTAGACCGAGAGCCTTTCGCGCCACCGCGCCATGGCGGGTGTCGACCGAGATCGGCAGGCTGAAATCTCCACCCAAGG
>DATEDP010000056.1 GCA_035281585.1 bacterium | reverse complement strand
CACCGCTTCAACGAAAATTTCGAGATCGGCGTTCCGGTCTATGAAGTGAAGGTCGAAGGCGGCCGGCTCCTGCTGAATCCCGATCCGGTCAAAAAGGGCAAGCCCCTGCCCGAGTCCCACAGCGGATTGAACCGGCCGATCCGACGGGAAGAGGGGCCGATCCGAGTCGCCGGAATCTCGACGACGATGATGACTTTGTCCCATCCCCGTTATTCCACTTCCGAGGATTTGCTCCAGACCGCCCTCGACCACGCCCGCGACGAGCTCGGCGCCGAAACCAAGCTCCTGCGCGTCCGCGAAATGAAGGTCCGGCCCTGCGAAGGCTATTACTCCAAGGCCGCCGAGGCTTGCATCTGGCCTTGCACGATCACCCGCGGCGACCGCGACGACGAGATGCGCGAAATCTACGAAGCGATGATCCACTGGGCCGACGTCTTTCTGGTGGCCACGCCGATCCGCTGGGGCGCGGCCAGCGGGCTCTACTACAAGATGGTGGAGCGGATGAACTGCATCCAAAATCAAATCACCATCAACAACCGGGTCCTCATCCAAAACAAGGTCGCCTCTTTCATCATCACCGGCGGCCAGGACAACGTCCAAATGGTGGCCGGCCAGATGCTCGGCTTCTTCGCCGAGCTGGGCTTTCTCTTCCCACCTTTTCCTTTTATTGGGCATTCGCTGGGCTGGGAGGCCGAGAAGATGGAGCGGAACATGGAATTCGTCAAAGGCAGCGCCTCGCTCCATAACGGCGCCAAGGCTTTGGTCCAGCGGGCGATCGAGTTTTCGAAGGCCTTGTTGGATAGCCCGATTTGCACCGCTCACATCGAAAGGGCCGGCCGCAAGGCCTCGGAGAATGCCGGCTCCGAAACTTAACCGAAGAACACCTCGCCGACTCGGTAAATCTCCTCGTCGACTCCCTTCAGCTTTTTCACCACCTGGGCAAAGGGCAGAGAAGCGATCTTCTTGCCTTGCAGCGCCACCATCCGCCCGGTCTTGCCGTGAAGGGCCAGCTCGACCGCGGCCACGCCGAGCCGGCTGGCCAAGACCCGGTCGTAGGCGGTGGGGCTGCCGCCGCGCTGGATGTAGCCCAGCACGGTCGAGCGGATTTCCATGTCGAGGTGGCGGCGCAATTCCCGCTCGAGGAGATGGGAAATGCCGCCGAGCTTGAGGTTGCCGTACTCGTCGTGATGCATCGGAGTGTGGAGCATCTCGGCCTTGGCCCGGCCGATGTCGGCCAGGATCCGGGCGTCCTCGCTGACCACGATGATGCTGAAGCGCTTGCCGATCCGCTCGCGCTTGCGGATGATGCCGATCAAGCGGCTCAAGGGAAAGATCTTCTCGGGAATCAGGATCGCGTCGGCGCCGCCGGCGATCCCGGCGTAAGTCGCGATCCAACCGGCGTGGCGGCCCATCACCTCGACGATCATCACCCGGTTGTGGGATTCGGCATTGGTGTGGAGGCGGTCGATGGCCTCGGTGGCGATGCTGACTGCGGTGTCGAAGCCGAAGGTGTAGTCGGTTCCCCAAACGTCGTTGTCGATGGTCTTGGGGACTCCGATGCAGGGAATGCCCTTGAGGTCGAGCTCGTGGGAGAGCCGCATCGTCCCTTCGCCGCCGATGTTGATGAGGACGTCGATGTGCCGGCGCTTGAGGTGGTGGCGCATCCTCTTCACCGAATCGGGAGCCTTGAGCGGATTGAAGCGGGAAGTGCCGAGGATGGTGCCGCCGCGGGCGACGATGCCCGAAACCTCGATCGGCTTGAGCCGGCTCATGCGGCCTTCATAGAGACCGCGAAAGCCCTCCCGGACGCCGTAAACCGGCACACCTTCGAGCTCGGCTCGCTTGGCCACCGCCCGGATCGCGGCGTTGAGGCCCGGACAGTCGCCGCCGCCGGTGATGACACCGAGCGCCCGGATCTTCTTTTTTCTCTGCACTTTCTTCATCGTTGCGTCGGCTGAGGTTTGTGCAGGCAAAAGCGGCAGACCGAGCCTCCTCGGGCGATGCAGCTTTCCAGCGTCACGTCCATCTTAGACGCCCGAGCGATGAATTGCACATCAAACTTGCAAAGCTCGGGATGCTGCTGGGCCACCGAATGGTAGACGCAATTGGTGGCCTCGAGCACCGCGCCCTTGCGCAAATCGCTTTGCTTGAGCGCCGCCCGGTAGCCGAGCTCGTTCATGACGGCGGTGACTTCGGCGAGCAGCTCGGGCGTGCCGCGCAGCCGGCTGAAGCGCGGCTCCATCGAATCGCAAACTTTATTGGCCAAGTCGCGCATGATCTTGGCGACTTTCTCGGCGCCCAGATCCTCGGCCAGCAGCTCCAGCAGGGCGTTGGAGAGCCAGGAGTATTGGCGCGGGAAGACTTCGATGCCGGCCGCTGACAGCAAGTAGCGCCGGCGCGGCCGGCCGACCGAGCCCTTGGCGTCGGAGTGTTGGAGATAACCCTGGCTTTCGACCTTGAGGAGGTGCTCCTTGGTGCCGGTCTTGCTCAGGCCGAGATGCTCGGCCAGCTCTTCCAAGGTCGCCCCTTCGGGATGGTCGAGCAGGTAGTCCAGGATACGATGCTGATTCTCATGCAATCCCGGCATATTGGCCTCCGCTAGAGTTTAAACAGTTTAAACAGTATTTACCATTTTTAATAGGGGGTTCAAGATCGAATCGAATTTGGAGGACCTATGGATACGACGTTGCCCACCAAAGCTTATGTTGGCGACCAGACCAAGCTCGAAGGCCGGCCCATCTTGGGCGGCATCGTCACCGGCCAAATCGCCGGTCTCATCATGGCCGTCGTCGTCATGCTCGTTTTCGCCGTATTTTTTGGCAAAAGCCCCATTTACCCCGTCCAGGTGATCGGCTCAGCGGTTTTCGGCGACCAGGCGCTGCAAGGGTTCCATGCCGGCGCCTTGGTCGCCGGACTGCTGCTCCATCAGCTCGGACCCTCCTTGCTGTGGGGCCTGGTCTACGGGTTTTTGGCATCGTTGCTGAAGATCCGCAGCGCCGGCTCGGCGCTTCTCCTGGGCTTGGGCTTGGGCGTTTTTTCCATGATCGGACCTTATTTGCTCATTCCGATCTTGATGAACGCCCTTCACGGCCAAGATTTCTGGAACCGGGAAGTGCCGATGTTCTGGGATTGGGCGGCTCACTTGGTGTTCGGAGCCTCCTTCGTGCTCTTCCCGAAAGTGCTGGAGAAGCTTCGCTAGACCAAGGTATGTTCCGGGCGGATGAAAGTCGCGCTCGCCCAGATCAACACCACCGTCGGCGATTTTGAAGGAAACTTGAAAAAGGTCCTGGAGGGGATGCGCCGGGCCAAAGCCAAGGGCGCGGACCTCGCGGTGTTTCCCGAGCTCACGCTCTGCGGCTACCCGCCCAAGGATTTGCTCGACCGGCCCGATTTCATCGAGGCCAATTTCCGGGCGCTGCGCGACGCGACCCGGCAAGTGAACGAGGTCGCCGCCATTCTCGGCTTCGTCGACCACCGCGACTCGCCTCGCGGCAAGAGCTTGGCCAACGCCGCCGCCCTCATCTCCCGACGCCGAATTTTGGGCGTGAAGCATAAGACCCTGCTGCCGACTTACGACGTCTTCGACGAGGGCCGGTATTTCCAGCCCGGGGCCGAATCGCCGGTCTTCTCCTATCATGACCTCCAAATCGGAATCAGCATCTGCGAGGATATTTGGAACGACCGGGCCTATTGGGTCCGCGACCTTTATACCGTCGATCCGGTGATGGAGCAGGCTCAAGCTGGCGCCGAGCTACTGATCAACATCTCGGCTTCGCCTTATTCGCGGGGCAAGGAGACGACGCGCCGCCAGTTGCTGCAGCGCCAAACGTTGCGTTATCGGGTGCCGCTGGTCTACGTGAACCTGGTGGGCGGCAACGACGACCTGGTCTTCGACGGCCAATCGCTGGTGCTGAACGAAGAGGGCAAGCTGGTCCGCCAGCTCAAGGCCTTCCGCGAAGACCTCGAGGTGGTCGATTTGAACCGGCTCAAGCCCATCGCGGTTCCGCGCCAAGTCGAGGAAGAGCTGGTTTTGGAAGCCTTGATCGTGGGCTTGCAGGATTATCTTCGCAAGTGCGGCTTCCGCAAAGTTGTCGTCGGGCTCTCCGGCGGGATCGACAGCGCTTTGACCGCCTGGATCGCGGCCCGAGCCCTGGGCCCCAAGAATGTCCTCGGCGTCAGCCTGCCTTCGCCTTTCTCCAGTCCCGGCAGCATCCGCGATGCCGCGGCCCTGGTCAAGGCGCTCAAGATCGAGCACCGGACTTATCCCATCGGCGATCTTTATGGCCAATATCGCGAGACGCTCCGCTATGACGGAAGCAAGCGAGTCGACACCGCCCTGCAAAACATCCAGGCCCGGATTCGCGGGAACATCCTGATGGCGATCAGCAACCGCGAGGGCCATCTCTTGCTCAGCACCGGCAACAAGTCGGAGCTTTCGGTCGGCTATTGCACGCTCTACGGCGACATGGCCGGCGGCTTCGCGCTGCTCTCCGACGTGCCCAAGACCTTGGTCTATCGCCTGGCCCGGCTGGCGAATAAAATTCAGCCGGCGATTCCGCGCAGCAGCCTGACCAAGCCTCCCTCGGCCGAGCTGGCGCCCAACCAGAAGGATCAGGACGATCTGCCGCCCTATGAGACCCTCGACGGCATCCTCGAGCGCTACATCGAGCGGCGGATGTTGCCCGAGGAGATCGTGGCCGATGGCTTCGACAAGAAAACGGTGGAAGAGGTGCTGCGCCGGCTCGACGCCAATGAGTACAAACGGCAGCAGGCGGCTCCCGGCATCCGGGTCACCGGCAAGGCCTTCGGTTACGGCTGGCGGATGCCGATTTCCAATCACTACCGAGTGAAGCTATGAGCGGGAAGCTTTCCTTGGTCGCCACGCCGATCGGCAATTTGGGCGACATCACGGTGCGGGCCTTGGAGACGCTCAAGGCCGCCGACTTGATCGCCTGCGAAGACACCCGGCACAGCGCCAAATTGCTCCAGCATTACGAAATACGGAAGCCGCTGCTCAGCCTCCACGAGCACAACGAGCGTTCGCGAGTGGCGGCCATTCTGGCCAAGCTGGAGGGGGGCGCCCACATCGCCTTGGTGAGCGATGCCGGGACGCCGCTCGTCTCCGATCCCGGCTTTCGCCTGGCCCGGGCAGTGATCGAGGCCGGCCACGAGCTCGAGTCCTTGCCGGGCCCCTGCGCCGCAATCAACGCGCTTTTGCTGAGCGGCTTGCCCACCGACAGCTTTTACTTCGTGGGTTTCCTGCCGCCGAAGAGCGCGGCCCGGCGCCGCCGCTTCCAAGAGCTGGCCGAATTTCCTTCGACCCTCATCTTCTATGAGTCGCCCCACCGGATCCAAAAATTCCTCGACGAGGCTTTCGAGATCCTGGGGCCCCGGCCCATCGCGGTGGCCCGCGAGATGACTAAGAAATTCGAGGAGATTTACCGGGGTCCCTTGAAAAAAGCCGGTGAAATGCCGCTTCGCTCCTGGAAGGGCGAGTTCGTGGTGCTGATTGCCCCAACTTAACCGGATGTCATCCTGAACGAAGTGAAGGATCTGCGACCACCCAAGGTAGATGATCTGCCTGAGGCAGTCGCAGATTCTTCGTCCCCCGGTCTCACTCGAACCTCGCGGCGCTCGACCGGGGCCCCGCTCCTCAGAATGACAAGTAATTCCAAGCACTTAAATAGCGCTTGCCTTCATTTGCACAGAGTGCTAAGGCGAGGGTCGCTTTGCGGGATAAGGGCTGGATTTTTGTCGGATCCCGCAGCCCCGGCTTTACGAGATGGTTCATCAAGTGGGCTTGGAAGGTTTCTTCCCCCGCTTTTTTTTTGTCTTCATGGATCGCGAACTTGCCAGCGTTTTACAGTTAGCCGAGCCCGTGGCTCAGTCGATGGGTTATGAAATCTTGAAGGGCGAGCTCACGTCGGAGCGCGGCGATCGGGTGCTTCGGATTTATCTCGATCGGCCGGGTGGCGGGGGCTTCGGCATCGACGATTGCCAGGCCTTCAGCGAGGCGCTGGGCACGATTCTGGATGTTGAGGCCGAAGTTTCAGGGCGCTATCATCTGGAGATCTCTTCCCCGGGTTTGGACCGGCCTTTGGCCAAGCCCGAGCACTTCGCGGCCCAGATCGGCAAGATCATCCAGGTCACGACCGAAGAGCCCTTGGAAGGCCGGCGCCATTTCAAGGGGAGCTTGCTCAAGGTCGAAGCCGAGGGCGAGCCGGCCATTGAAATCGAGATCGACGGGGAGACCCATCGCCTGCCCGTCGCGGCCGTCAAGAAGGCCAATTTGGATTACTTCGCCAGCGAGGCGAAAGCCGCGGGACCGAAGCCGGGCCCGCGCCAGCACAAGAAGAAGAAAGGCCATTAAGTATGCCACCGCGCAAGAGGAAGACCGCCAAGGAAAACGTCAAGTCGATGTTCATCAACCTGAACGCGGTCTTGGACCAAGTGAAGAGGGACAAGGGGATTCCGAAGGAGATTTTGGTCGATGCAATCGAGACCGCGATGGTCTCGGCCGCCCGCAAGAAGTACGGTCACGATGCCGAGCTCGAGGCCCAGTACAATGAGGAGCTGGGCGAGGTCGAGCTCTTCCAATTCCGCAACGTCGTCGAGACCATCGAGACGCCGGCCACCCAGATCACCTTGCCCGAAGCCCAGAAGCTCGACCCCGAGGCCCAACTCGGCGACGAGCTCGGCGAAAAGCTCGATTCCTATCAGTTCGGCCGCATCGCCGCCCAGACCGCCAAGCAGGTCATCATTCAGAAGATCCGGGAAGCCGAGAGCGACATCATTTACAACGAATACAAGGACCGGGTCGGCGAGCTGATCACCGGCATCGTCCGCCGCTTCGAGAAGGGCACCATGATCGTCGACTTGGGCCGGACCGAGGCCATCATCCCCGGCTCCGAGCAGGTCCCCTCCGAGACTTACAAGACCGGCGAACGGATTCAGGCTTACTTCCTCGAGCTGCGCAAGGGCGCCAAGGGGCCCCAGCTCATCCTCTCGCGCCGCAGCCCGGCGCTGATCCGCTCGCTCTTCGCGATGGAGGTGCCCGAGATCAACGAGGCCATCGTCGAGATCAAGAACGTCGCCCGCGAAGTCGGCAGCCGGGCCAAGGTCGCGGTTTACTCCAAGGACAGCGACGTCGACCCGGTCGGCGCTTGCGTCGGCATGAAGGGCAGCCGGGTCCAGTCGGTGGTCCAAGAGCTCCGCGGCGAAAAGATCGACATCGTCACCTGGGACGAGGATCCGGCCCGCTTCGTCTGCAACGCGATCGCCCCGGCCGAGGTCGCCAAGGTCATCATCCACGAGAAAGACCACTCGATGGAGATCATCGTGCCCGACGACCAGCTTTCGCTGGCGATCGGCCGCCGCGGCCAGAATGTCCGGCTGGCGGCCCAGCTGACCGGCTGGAACATCGACATTTACAGCGAGACCAAGCATGAAGAGATGACCAAGCGGGCCAAGATGGCGCTGGTCGCCGACTTGGAGATTGAAGAGAGCCTGTCCAGCATCTTCTACAGCCATGCTTTCCGGACGACGCGGGAGATCGCCGAGACTCCGCTCGAGGAATTTTTGACCTTGCCGGGCATCAACCCCGACCGCTTGACCGAGATCCACAATCGGGCGGTCGAAGTGATGAAGATGCCGGTGG
This sequence comes from bacterium, assembly GCA_035281585.1. NCBI lineage: Bacteria > bacterium. The sequence continues at coordinate 29,252 of DATEDP010000056.1, read as the reverse complement.
AGCAGCGCCCCAGCGAGATTTTCCTCCGTGAAGAGGCCCGCAAGGCCGAGGAAGCCAAGCAGCGCGCCGAAGCCGAAGCCAAGGCCCAAGCCGAGGCCCGCGCGGCCGCCGAAGCCAAGGCCGCCGAGGAAGCCCGGGCCGCGGCCGAGGCCAGCGCCTCCGAAGAGGCCCCGGCCGAGTCGAATTCGTCGGAAGCAAGTAGTTAGCCGTTGAAAAAAAACACCGGGAATAAAACCATTTTTTCAACAGCCTGCTTAGTATCCCGATGAAGGGGAACGATATTTATGGAAAACAAACAAGGCGTCGTCGAAAAACGCATCAAACCCGGCATCATCCGTCGTCGCGCCAAGGCCGAGACGGAGGCCCCGGCAGCCGCCGAGCCAGCCCCACCCGCGGAAGCGGCTCCTCCCCAGGAAGCCGCCGTCGCCGAGCCGGTGATGGAGGCGCCCGCGCCCGAACCCCAGGTTCCGGAAGCTCCGGCTCTGGCCGAAGAAGCGGCTCCGCCGCCGATCGAAGCCAAGGCTCCGATCGAAAAGGCCGCTCCGACCAAGCCGGCCGAGTCCGTCAAAGCCGCGCCCGCGCCTTCGGTCAAGCCCAAGGCTGAGGAGCCCAAGGTCGTCGGTCCTCGAGCCCTGCCCGAAGGTCCGCCGGTTGGAACGATCATTCAGCTTCCCCACATGAAGCGGAAGGCCGATGGAACCACCGCGCCTTCGACGGCCCGGCCCGGCGTTCGCGAAGAGGGGGCGGCGCCCGAGCTCAGCGAGGAAGAGGAGAAGCGCCTCAAGGCCAAGAAGGGCGGCAAGAAGGCCAAGGTCGAGAACGAGGACTTGGACATCGAGGGCATTGGCAAGGTCAACACCCTTTCCCAGATCGCCCGGATTTCGACTCACAACATCGCCGACCGGGTCTTCCAGCCCGGCCGCAGCTCCAAGCGCCGCAGGGTCAAGTCGCGAGTCGTCGGCAAGAAGCCCGAAACGACCTTGCCCAAGGCGATCAAGCGCATCGTCAAGATGGGCGACACCATCACGGTTTCCGATTTGGCCCAACAGCTCGGCGTCAAGAGCGGCGAGCTGATCAAGAAGCTGATGGCCGCCGGGACGATGGCGGCGATGAACCAAGCCATCGACTACGACACCGCCGTCCTATTGGCCGCCGATTATCAATGGGAGGTCAAGAAGACTTCCTTTGAAGAAGAGGCGGTCCTCAAGACCGATGAAGACGCGCCCGAAAGCCTGATCACCCGGGCGCCGGTCGTCACCGTCATGGGTCACGTCGACCACGGCAAGACCTCCTTGCTCGACGCCATCCGCCAAGCCGACGTCGCGGCCGGCGAGTTCGGCGGCATCACCCAGCACATCGGGGCCTACCGTGTCGGCTTGGGCGAGGGCCGGGAGCTGACCTTCCTCGACACTCCGGGTCACGAAGCTTTCACCGCGATGCGGGCCCGCGGCGCCTCGGTCACCGACATCGTCGTCCTGGTGGTCGCGGCCGACGACGGCGTGATGCCTCAGACCATCGAGGCGATCAATCATGCCAAGGCCGCCGAAGTCCCGATCATCGTCGCGGTCAACAAAATCGACAAGCCCGGCGCCAATCCCGACGTGGTCAAGCGCCAGCTTTCGGAGCATGGCCTGCTCGCCGAGGATTGGGGCGGCGACGTCCTCTTCGTGCCGGTTTCGGCCAAGACCAAGCAGGGCGTGCCCGAGCTGCTCGAAAGCATTTTTCTCCAGACCGAGATGCTGGAGCTCAAGGCCAATCCCAACAAGCTGGCCAAGGGCGTCATCATCGAGGCCCGGCTCGAAAAGGGCCGAGGACCGGTGGTCACCGCCCTCGTTCAGGAAGGAACGCTGCGTGCCGGCGATGCCATCGTCGCGGGCAGCCAATTCGGCCGGGTCCGAGCTATGACCAACGATCGGGGCGAGCAGGTCCGCGAGGCCGGTCCCGGCGTGCCGGTCGAGGTTCTGGGCCTCGACGGCGTTCCCCAGGCCAGCGAGCTCCTGCAAGCCTTGGAAGACGAAAAGGCCGCCAAGCAGGTTGCCGAGCATCGTCAGATGAAGGCTCGCGACCAGCGCATCGGCGGCGGCAGCAAGATGAGCCTCGAGGATCTCTTCAGCAAGCTCAAGGCCGGCGAGGCCAAGGAGCTGGCGCTCATCCTCAAGGCCGACGTCCAAGGCTCCAGCGAAGCGGTCAAGGCCTCGCTCGAGAAGCTCTCCAACGAGAAGGTCCGAGTCAACGTGATCCACGTCGGCGTCGGCGGCATCACCGAATCCGACGTCATGCTGGCCAGCGCCTCCGACGCGGTCATCATCGGTTTCAACGTCCGTCCCGACACCAAGGCCCGCGAGGTCTCCGAGCAGGAAGGCGTCGAGATCAAGGTCTACCAGGTCATCTACGACGCGGTCGAAGACGTGAAGAAGGCCATGGAAGGCTTGCTCGAGCCGACCATCAAGGAGAAGTATCTGGGCCGGGCCGAGATCCGGGAGGTCTTCAACATCAGTAAGGTCGGCAACATCGCCGGCTGCTATGTCGTCGACGGCAAGATCCAGCGCAACTCCAATGTTCGGCTGCTGCGCGACAGCGTGATCGTCCACGAGGGCAAGCTCTCCTCGCTGAAGCGCTTCAAGGACGACGCCCGGGAAGTCGAAAAGGGCTACGAGTGCGGACTCGGCTTCGAGAGCTTCAACGATATGAAGGTCGGCGACATCGTCGAATGCTATTTGCTGGAGACGGTTAAGACCAAGCTTGGATAATCGAAATGGTCGTGGGCGTCTGCTCCTTTGAGCTATTCATGCCTTACAACCAGTCTCTGAAAGAGAAGCGCCACTCCTTGGGGAAGCTGAAGGACCGCGTCCTATCCCAGCTCAAGGTGGTGGTTAACGAGACCGGCAATCAGGATCTGTGGCAACGGGCCAGCATGGGCTTCGCGGTGGTCGGCGGCGACGAGGCAACCCTCGACTCGCTGATCACCCGGACGATGAACGCGATCCAAGCGATGCACTTGGGCGAAATCACCCGCGAGGAGCGGGACATGATCCATTACGAGTGAGAGAGATGAAAACCGGAAGAGACAAGCGCATCGCCGAAGAGATTCGCCGCGAAGTGAGCCAAATTCTTCATTTTGAATTGAGCGATCCACGGGTCAACGGCGCCACCGTCACCGGCGTCAAGGTCAGCCCCGATTTGCGGCTGGCCCGGGTGTACTACGCGATGCCCGGCGCCGAGGATCGCAAGGCCGCGGCCGCCAAGGGCCTGGAAAAATCGGCAAGCTATGTCCGTCACCTGTTGACCGAGCGGCTCGATATGAAGTTTTCGCCTCAGATCGAGTTCTTTTACGATGAGTCCTTCGAGATCCAGGACAAGATCAACGACATCTTCGGCAAGGAGTAGGGGCACCCCTTGCGGGTGCCCAAGGCAAAGCGATCGCGATCGCAGCAGATAGAGCGACCGCAAGGGTCGCCCCTACAGGAGTCGCCATGGACGGCCTTCTCATCCTCGACAAGCCGGGCGGAATGACTTCGCAACAGGCGCTCAACCGGGTGCGCCGGGCTTTGAAGGTCTCTAAGCTCGGCCATACCGGCACCTTGGATCCTTTGGCTACCGGCGTCCTGCCCATCGCCTTGGGTGAGGCCACCAAGATCATCCCTTATTTGGAAGAGGGGACCAAGAGCTACCGGGTCATCGGCCGCCTTGGCGAGACGACCGACAGCTACGATGCCGATGGTGCGGTCCTGCGCCGCGCCGATCCTTCCTGGGTCGAAGCTTCTCGGCTCGAAGCCGCGGTTCATGGCTTCCTCGGCTCGCAGGAACAGATGCCCCCCCTTTACTCGGCGATCAAGTTTCGGGGACGTCCGCTCTATGACTATGCCCGGAGCGGGGAGGGCGTTGAGCGGAAGTCGCGCCGGGTTCACTTCGAAAGTCTGGAGCTGGAATCATTCAGTCGGCCGGACTTCACCCTTCAGGTGAACTGCTCCAAGGGAACCTATATCCGCTCACTGGTCCATGACATTGGCGAAAGGCTGGGCTGTGGCGCCCACGTGATCGCCTTGCGGCGCCTCGCCAGCGGTCCCTTCACCTTGGACCGAGCCCGAACCTTGGACCGAGTGTTGGAAGACCCCTCGGGGACCCTGGCCGAGCTGTGGAGCATCGAGGAGCTCTTGGCCTCTTGGCCCAAGGTCGAGCTGATCGACGAGGAGGAACGGCGCCGGGTTCAAGCTGGGGTTTCGCTGCGAAGGGTGAATCAAATTATTGAAATTAAAGGACTTTATGATAGGCAGCTCGCCCTGGTTCGGGACCGGAGAATTCAGGCTCTCATCGTCGCGGCCCCCGGCCGGGATTTCGAGTACCTTCGAGTCCTGCAGCGCCAAGAAAGCGTTTGAGGAAGCTGCTTTACAGCGTTTCCGGGCTATGTTACGAGCCCCCACCTTTTGAATTTAATTTTTCGAAGGGAACTGGCCAATCGGCCCTCGACCGCTGCATAATGGCGGCTAGGGTTTTTGGCCCAATTTAACAATAGAGATGGATGTATGACCAACGGAGAAAACAAGAGCGATATCATTCGGAAGTTCCAGCGCCAAGACAGCGACACCGGTTCGCCCGAGGTTCAAGTCGCTTTGCTCACTCGCCGAATCGATTCGCTCACCGAGCATTTCAAGGCCCACGTGAAGGATCATTCCTCCCGCCGGGGCCTGCTCAAGCTGGTCGGCCAACGCCGCCGCTTGCTCGAGTACCTGAAGCGCAACGATCAAAGCAAGTACTCGAAGCTCATTGGAGATTTAGGTTTACGTAAGTAGTTCTGTCGTATTTCGGGAAAGGCTCCCCGATCCCAAAGGTCGGGGGGATTTGTTTTCTAGACTGATAATTTATGCCGAAGGCCTTGATCCAAGGCCTTGTGTCTAAATTATCAGTTGGTTCTTCTCCCCCTACCGTTGCCGTTTCGCCGGCGCCTCCCCCGAAGCATCAAGACGTCTCAAGAGCCTTTTTCAAGGGCGCTTGCTTCGTCGCTTTTAAGTAAGGAGAAGCGCTATAATGAGCACATTTCACCGAGTCGAATGTCAAATCGGGGGTCGCACCCTCACATTGGAAACCGGCCGCATGGCCAAGCAAGCCCATGGAGCGGTTCTGGTCTCCTGCGGCGACACCGTGGTCCTGGTCACGGCCTGCGCCAGCGCCGACCCCCGCGAGGGAGTCGACTTCCTGCCCCTGACCGTCGATTACGTCGAGAAGACTTTCGCCGCCGGCAAGATCCCCGGCGGCTTCTTCAAGCGCGAGGGCAAGCTCTCGGAGCGCGAGACCCTGACCAGCCGCTTCATCGACCGGCCGATTCGGCCGCTCTTTCCCGAAGGCTGGGCTTGCGACACCCAGGTCATCGCCACCGTTCTTTCGGCCGACGCCGATTGCGACCCCGACACCCTGGCGATCATCGGCGCCTCGACCGCCCTGACCATCTCGGAAATACCCTTCCAGGGCCCGATCGGCGGCTGCCGCATCGTTCGCAGCGGCGGTCAGATCGTCATCAACCCGACCCTGGCTCAGCTCGACGAGAGCGACATGGAGATCGTCTTGGCCGCCAGCCAAGATGCCATCGTGATGGTCGAGGGCGGCGCCCGCGAGGTGAGCGAGGCCGAGGTGCTGGCCGCCTTGAAAGCCGGCCATGAAGCGCTTCAGCCGGTCATCGAGGCCCAGAAAAAGCTCCAGGCTCTGGTCAACGTTCCCAAGCGGGTCGTCGAGCCGCCGGTGAAGGACGCCGAGCTCGAGGCCAAGGTCCGGGAGCTGGCCTACGGCAAGCTGACCCAGGCCTTCTCGGTCAAAGAAAAGCTGGCCCGTCGTGACGCGATCAAGGAAGTCAAGACCGCGCTCAAGGAGGCTTTGATCAAGGAAGACAGCCCCGAGGAGCTGGAAGACAAGGTCTCGGCCGCTTTTGAAGCCCTGGAGGCCGAAATCCTTCGCCAAGCCATTGCCACCAAAAAGCAACGCATCGACGGCCGGGGCTTGGCCGATATTCGCCCGATCTCGGTCGAGGTCGGGCTGCTGCCCCGGACCCATGGCTCGGCGCTTTTCACCCGCGGCGAAACCCAGGCTCTGGTCACCACCACCTTGGGAACCTCCGACGACGTTCAGATCATCGACAACCTGCTCGAACGCGGGACCAAGCACTTCATGCTGCATTATAACTTTCCGCCCTTTTCGGTCGGCGAGACCAAGCCCTTGCGCGGCCCCGGCCGCCGCGAGGTCGGCCACGGCGCCTTGGCCGAACGGGCCGTGACCAAGGTCCTGCCCTCGGAAGAGGCTTTCCCCTACACCTTGCGCATCGTCTCCGAGATCCTCGAGTCCAACGGCTCCTCGTCGATGGCCTCGGTCTGCGGCGCCTCGCTCTCGATGATGGACGCCGGCGTGCCGATCAGCGCGCCGGTCGCCGGCATCGCGATGGGCCTCATCAAGGAAGGCGACCAGTACCTGGTGCTCTCCGACATCCTCGGCGACGAGGACCACCTGGGCGACATGGATTTCAAGGTCGCCGGCACCGAGCGCGGCATCACCGCCATTCAAATGGACATCAAGATCGAGGGTCTGCCGACCCACGTCATGGAGCAAGCGCTCGAGCAGGCCCGCCAAGGCCGGGTCCACATCCTGGGCGAGATGGCCAAGGGCCTCTCTCTCCCTCGGGAGAACCTCTCGGCTTACGCGCCGCGCATCGTCCAGATCCAAATCAACAAGGACAAGATCCGCGACATCATCGGGCCGGGCGGCAAGGTCATCCGCGGCATCGTCGAGCAGACCGGCGTCAAGATCGACGTCGAGGACGACGGCTCCGTCAAGCTGTTCAGCAGCGACGAGGCCTCGCTCAAGAAGGCCCGCCGCATGATCGAGGCGATCGTCGAGGAGCCGATCGAGGGCCACGTCTATCGCGGCAAGGTTCGCAAGATCGTCGAATTCGGCGCCTTCGTCGAGATCATCCCCGGCACCGACGGCCTGCTGCACATCTCCCAGCTCGCCGACAAGCGGGTCGGGAAGGTCACCGATGTCATTCAGGAAGGCGACGAGATCATCGTCAAGTGTCTCCGGGTGGAACGAGACGGCAAGATCGGCTTGAGCCTTAGGGAAGCCAAGGGACTGAGGCCGACCGCCGAGGGCGGAGGACGACTCGATGAACCGGTTGAAAATCCGTCTTAAGCGGGTCGGACAGGCCCCGGGCTTCGCGGTCCCTGCTTATATGAGCGCCGGCGCCGCCGGGATGGACCTTTGCGCCGCCCTGGAGAAACCCCGAGTTCTGCAGCCGATGGAACGGGCGCTGATCCCCTGCGGCTTCTCGATGGAGCTGCCGGAGGGTCACGAGGCCCAGATCCGGCCTCGCTCGGGCCTGGCGATCCGCCACGGCATTACCTGCCTCAATTCTCCCGGCACCATCGACCACGACTACCGCGGCGAGGTTCAGGTCGTTTTGATCAACCTCGGCCAAGAACCCTTCGAGATCAAGGCCGGCGAGCGGATCGCCCAGATGGTGATCCACGAAGTCGAGCGGGCCGAAATTGAAATCGTCTCCGAGCTGAGCTCCAGCGAGCGGGGCCTGGGCGGATTCGGGAGCACCGGACGATGAGCGGATGCGAAGAGCTGAAAATTCGGGCAACCGAGGCCATGGCCAAAGCCTATGCGCCATATTCCTCCTATCATGTCGGAGCGGCCCTGCTGACCCGCAGCGGAAAGATCTACAGCGGCTGCAATGTCGAGAACGCCAGCTTCGGCGCCTCGATCTGCGCCGAGCGGGTGGCGATCTTCAAGGCGGTCAGCGAAGGCGAGGCTGAATTCGCGGCGATGGCGATCACCGCCCAGGAAGATCCCGACGTGGTCCCTTGCGGAATTTGCCGCCAAGTCCTCTGGGAGTTGGCGGGCGACATCGATCTTTTGCTCGGCTCGGGCGACAGCGCCAAAGTCGTCAAGCTGAGCTCACTCTATCCGGAACCATTCAAGAAGGCCTGAGGAGAAAAACGTGCCCCAATACAACCGTCCGCCCAAGGCCAAAGCGGCCCGACCCGACGAGTTCATCTCTTTCTTCGATCATTTGACCCGCTACTTCCTCAAGCATCAGATGAAGCTTTGGGCCTTGGTCGGAGCCGCTCTCCTGGCCTTCGGAGCCTATACCCTCTACCAGTATCGGATCGGACAAAAGATGAACACCTTGTCGCTCGATTACTGGAAGGCCGATGAGGCTCCTAGCGGCGAGTCCTTGAGCGCCTGGCAAAGGGTGGAAAAACTGAATCCGCCGCGGCCCTTGAAAGACGTGGTCGGTCTTCGTCTCGGCAGCGCCTTTTCGGGCCAGCAGAACTGGAAAGACGCCGCGGCGGCTCTCCAAGATCCGGCGGGCCATTCCTTCGCCCTCCAATCGGTGGCACGATTGGCCCGGGCGGCGGCCCTCGAGAACTCCGGCGACACGGCCAAGGCCATGGAGGTCTATCGCTCGGTCGCCGACAAGGCCGAGGATCCTTTCCGTTTCCGGGCCAAGCTCGGGTTGGCCCGCGGATATTTCGCCCAAGGCGAGAACGGCGAGGCCGAGAAGATCCTTTTCAGCCTGGTCATCAAGGGATCGGATGCGCCGGAGCCGGTGCAAAACGCGGCCTGGGCCCAGTTGGCAGCGATGAAGGTCCCCGGCAAGCTCGCCGAATCGGCGCCCGAGACCCAGACTCCGTAGCTGGACTTCCCCCCTTTGAAAAAGGGGGGGCAGGGGGGATTTGAAAGCCGTTGCAAAGCAATAAAGCTCGTTCGCCAGGCTTTTCTTCCAGAAGCCCGCCTTTAAATCCCCCTTAATCCCCCTTTTTCAAAGGGGGAAAATCCCTTGCTACAAGGACTCCGGAATCGACTCCGGAGCCCGGCGGTGGATCTTGAAGATCTTCGACTGGGTTTTCTTATTGCTGCCGTTGGTCTGAAGCAGCTCGAATTGCGGGTTGGCTTCGTATTTCCCCCAAGGACCCCACTTCGACGTCACCAGATAATAATCGCCGGGATGGCTCTCGACGTAGTCCAATACCTTGTTGGGATCGCGCGGCAGGATCGGGATGTTCAGGTTGAACTTGTCCATCGCCACTCGCACCTCGACTCGCGGATAGTCGCTGATGACGATGTTCCGCAAGGTCAGGCTGCGCAGATAATCGCCGGTGTACCAGTTGGCGATGATGATGTCGTTCTTCTTGGTGTTCTTGTTGATCCAATCGGCCGAGGCGTATTCCTCAGGCGTGCAGTTGAGGATCCAGCCGCCCCAAGTCGCGGCTTCGGCATTGATGAGGAGGCAGAGGCCGGTGGTCAAGGCCAGCGCGGCGATCTTGCGTCCATCCTTCTTCACCCAGTGATCGATGAGCCGCCACAGGAAGTAAGCGAACATGCAGGAGAGGCTCAAGCTGATCGGGAGCAGGTAGCGGTAGTACTTGGAGGTAAAGGAGATGAAGCCGAAGGGAATGAGAAACAGGATCAGAAAAAAGAAGGCGTAGGAAAGGAAGAAGAAGACCGTGACGACGTCGATCCGCCATTTCTTCTCCCGCCCGTTCCAGAAGACCCAGAAGGAGCCGGCGAAGGCCCCGCCCACCGCCAATAGGTCGAAGAAAAGCCGAGTCAGCCGGCCGTTGAGACCGAAGGCGCCGAGGAAAGATCCGATCGAGGGCCCCGACAGGTTGACGAAGGTCAGATTGCGGAAGATCTCCCGCGAGAAAGTTTCCCAGCCGGCCTTGATCTTCTCGGCGAAGGTCGGGTTTTGTCCCATCGCCTTCATGATTCCCTCGGTGCCGGCCTTGCCGGTGGCCAGGGCGCCGGTGAAGAGCGGGGTGGCCAAGAATTTCCAATTCCAGACCAGGAGGCAGGCCAGGAAGATCCCGCCGGCCAGCAAGTTGCCCCAGATCCAGCGCTTATCGCGGGTTTTGACGAAGACGTAGACCGCGTGAACCGCGAAGAAAGGCACGACAAAGACCGCCGGCACCGGATTGATGAAGGCCAGCGCGGTGAAGAAGACGCCGAACCAGACGAAGTCGCCCCAGACCCGGCTCTCGGCCGCCCAAAGGTAGAAGAGCAGGGCCGGCGCCAGCATCGGAATCGCATAGGCCTCGGAGAAGCCGGCATTGGTGCGAAGGATGTGAACCGGCGAGGCTCCCCACAGCGCGGCCGCGATCAGGGCGACGAAAGTGGCGACTTCCTCGGCCCGGAGGTGGGGCGGGGCCGGCCCTTTTTTGCGCCGGGGCGGGGGGCCGAGGTCGCTGGCGATGACCGAGCGCAGCCCCAGCTTGGCGAAGAGGTAGAGCGAAAGGATGCTCAAGGCCCCAAAAACCTGGGAGCCCCAGGCCCAGAGATCCCAAGCCGAGAAAGGCCCGGCCAGCCCCAGGACGCCGGCCAGGATATAACAGCCCTGGAGCTCGAAGATGGGAACCTCGCCGACCAAGTAAGGGTCGAATTTCGACAGGTGGCCGGTTTGGATCAAGGCCTCGGTACGGATGTGGTGGCGGTAAGGATCGGCATCGAGCAGCTTATCCGGGTATTTGAGCCCGTTCTGCAGCCGGACGTGAAGGCTGAAGGCGAAGATGAGGCCGAGGGCGATCAGGACCATCAGCTCACGCCAGGGCCGGGCCGGAGGCTTGTCGAGCTTTTCGTCTTCGTCGGGGCTTTCCTCGAAACCGGTCTTCAAATGCCGGGAGCGGCGGTAGATCTCGACCCCGGCGCCGGCCGCGAGGATCAAGGTGAAGACCCCCCAAAGCGTGACCTGGGTCAAGGGCAGGTTGAATAGGCCCTGGGCCAAGAGAAAGAAGAGGGTATAGAAGGCGATGCCGGTGAGCAGCGACAGCAAGATTCGGTCGATCCAGGAATGGATTTCCCGGATGGCGCGGGGCGCCAAGCGGAACAAGCTGAGGCCGGTCAGGGTGAAGAGCAAGACGGCTTTGAGACAGGCGAGGGCAAGCGGCATCGGCGGATTTAATACTAGTATTTGCGATCGCCTTCCAAGTATTTTGTCGCCATCGCCGGAGAGCCGTGAAAGATTTCATCCTCATTCCCACCTATAATGAGCGGGAAAATCTGCCGATCCTGCTGGAAGAGCTGGCGGCTCTGCCGGCCGAGCTTCATTTTCTGGTGGTGGACGACGCTTCGCCCGATGGCACCGGCCGGCTGGCCGAGGACTTGAAAACGCGTTACGGCGAACGGCTCCATTGCCTCCATCGGGCGCCGCCCCGGAGCTTCGCCCACTCGTGCCTCGAGGGCTATCATGACGCTTTGAAGCTCGGTGCCGAGAGGCTCTTGCAAATGGACGGCGACCGTTCCCATCCGGTCGAGGCGGTCTTGCCGATGCTCAAGCTGGTGGAAAGCTGCGATCTGGTCATCGGTTCGCGTTATGTGCCGGGGGGCGGTGTGGAAAATTGGCCATGGCACCGAAGGGCTTTGAGCCTCGGGGCCAATCTCTACGCCCGCCGTTTGCTCTCGCTCCCGTTTCGCGACATCACCGCCGGCTTCCGTTGTTTCAATCGCCGGACTTTGGAGCGTCTCGAAAGCCAGCGTTTCCGCTGCGACGGTTACGGTTTTTGGGTCGAGCTGACCCTGGCGCTTTGGGACGATGGTTGCCGAATTCGAGAGTACCCGATCGTGTTTCGCGACCGCCTCCAAGGCCGCTCCAAGATGGGGTGGCCCATCGCTTGGGAGGCCGCGCGGCGCGTTTTAAGGCTGCGGGGCTTGCGAAGAAAAGGGATTGGGGAGGCGGCTAAGGCTCTCTTGGGTCACACGCCCGCCCCAGAGGAAGGGACCGTAATTCCAGGTGACGAGTGAGGCGCCAAGCAGGAGGAGAGCGAAGTCGACCTGGAGAATCCGCCGATAGCGGTCGCCGTAACGGTCAAAAAGCGCCGCGATGCCGGATCCCATCAAGGTGTATAGCAACGGCAAGATCCCGACCATGTAATGCATGAAGTTCAGCGGCTTGAACGCGAAGAGCGAAAATTGCAAAACCAGCGCGGCCGCAATGGCCCACATCTCAAGCGAGCGCCGGCGGGCCCACAGTCCGTAGATGGCCAAGAGCTGGGCCGAAATCCAAAGAACCAAGTTGCCGACGGCCATCAGGGTTTGGTCCTTGGTGTTGTGCAAGGCCGGGTGAAGGTACCAAAGCGGCTGGCCTGAATAGAGCCACTCATACCAGGGGCTGCCGATGTTCAAAGTCCTGTCGAAATGGCGGTGGAACTCGAGACTGAAGCGGAGAACTTCAAGGCTTTGCCTGAATGAAAAGCCGTTGAGCGCGTAGCTGCCGAAATAAACCGCCCAAGGCAGCAGGCTGAGAGCCAAAAGAGCGAGGAAGTAGGCGCCAAAGGTCGCCTTCTCGCGGCGTAATCCCGAAAAAACCAAAATAAATATCGATGGGAAAGCCGCGGCGATCGACCATTTGCTGGCCAGGCCCAAGCCCATGACGATTCCGAGGATGACGACTCGGAAAGGGCGCCAGGAGCGGCTTTGATAGATGCCGACGGCGATGGCTAGGGCCGACATCATGGCCGCAGCCATGGGCGGCTCCAAAATCGCCATCCGATAGTGAACGATCAAAAGCGGATCGAGCAGCAGGCAAGCCGCGGTCAGCAGCGTCACGCCGCGGCGCTTTCCGAGGCGGTCGACCAGATAGAGAACGCTGACGTTGGCGATGGCTCCGGACAACACGGAAAAGTAGCGCCAAGCTTCGGGCCGGTCGCCGAAGAGCTTCATGCTGAGGGCGATCATTTGCTTGGCGAAGGGCGGGTGCTCGGGATTGGGCAGGGGCCAGAGGCCGAGTAGAAAGGCCCGGGCCGCCGGAACATAGGCGATCTCGTCCCAGACCGGCTTGGCAATGGCCCCGAGATCCCAAGCATAGAAAAGAAAATAGGCTAAAAACAGCCCCGGAAAGGCCCAATTCGGGAGTGGCTTTGCTTGGTTTTCGGCCATGAATCCGTTTAATTGCTTGATCTTTCTCGGTCAATTCTTTACTCTTAGCGCTCAAGTACCTGGCACTCCACAGAAAATTAACAATACGCATAACCCCACAGGGGAGGTTGCATGTCGCAAGTCATCAAAAAACACCGTTGGCAGCTGGCGGGGGTTGCTTTGCCCGCCTTCTTTTTATTCCTACTTTGGGCAATCGGAGTCAGCGTTTACCCAGGCTGGGTCCGGCCGCTCTACGGCGTCGTCGGCGCTCCTTGCGATGCCAGCAATCCCGGAACGGACTGCGACCTTTGCGTCGGCGAGACCTGCGAATTCACTTCCTTCGGCCCTGGCTGCGGCGGCGAAGTTTGTCCCGGTTTCTTTTGCGCGGCGGCCGACGGAAGCTTCGTGACTCCCTCGCCGGTTCCCCAGTGTCCCCAAGGCGTTCCGGGGGACGGCGATCCGCTGTGTCACACCACCTGCGTCGAAGTGGGCACGACCCAAATCGATTGCCAGCCCAACGACGATTTCTGTAACGGGATCTCCGGCGGCGCCGAAGCCAATGCCTGCCGGGTCGGCGTTTGCCTCGATCAACCCGATCCCAGCGAAAATCCCAGCGGTTGCGACTATGACCTCGACACCGCGGCCGACGAAAATTGCGTGCTCTGCAACAGCCCCGAGCCGGTTCCCTTCGACCACTGCGGCAACGGCGTCTGCGAAGGCGAGCAGGGCGAGGATTGCGACACTTGCCCCATCGACTGCAACCCTCCGGGTTACGATGCCGCTTGCTTGGATCAGGCCGAGGCCGATTTGATTTGCGTCGATCCGCCGGCCATCAAGCTCATCGAATTCCCCGGACCGCCTTATCCGGATAGCGGCCAATTCCCGGGCGAGATTTGCGAGGACGGCGATCTCTGCACCGACAACGTCTGCGACAGCAGCGGCGGCTGCGTGATCACCGACAAGGCCTGCGAGCCCGACGCCGACTTCTGCTGCCCTTCGGGCTGCGCGGCGCCGGCTCCCGGCGGGACTTGCCGCGAGGTCACCGGAGCTCCGATTCCGGGCTGCGACCCCGACTGCTATGTGCCGGAAGAGTGCCCGATTCTCATTCCGACCCCGACCCCAACGCCGACGCCACCGGCCAACCCGCTTCTCGAGGGCAGCGGGTGCTCGCTGGGCGGCTTGGCCAGCTCGGCCTCGGCCTGGGTTTGGCTGGCCGGCTTCGGCTTGCTGGCGGCTTTCGGGATTCGACGCCGATCTTAAGCGTGATCGTTTCTCTAAAACCCCGGCTGGCCCATGGTTAGCTGGGGTTTTTTCTTTGGACACCCCAAGATCCCCAATGGAGGACTCTATGACTAAGTTCCCATGGTTTTACCCGGCCCTGGCCCTAGGCATTCTGCTGACGGCGCCGTCCAACCCGACTCTCGCCGCCAATCTGCAAGTGACGCCGGCGGCGGCTTCCTGCAGCGACTGCGATCCGACCAACGACTGCTCCGGCGACTGCAGCGATCCCGGCGTCGCCTGTCCCTTCCAGGAGGCGCTCAATATCGCCCAATGCAACGACCAGGACGATACGATCACCCTGGCCGCCGGCACCTACAATCCCAACGACGTTCCCTTGGCCGACACCGATTGCAGCGACGACGGCTTCTGCTACGACGGCGACGCCAATGCCGAGAATTTTTCGCTGACGATCACCGGCGCCGGCAAGGGCCTCACCTTCATCGATGGCGGCGGAAACAATGTCTCGGGCCTGATGATCGAGCCCTTGGCCACCGATGACGACGGCCTCAACCTGACGGTCACCGGCATCACCTTCCAGAACAACGGTCCGGTCGGCGGCAGCGATGCCGGCGGCTTATCGGCGGCGGTGCAGAATGCCACCGTCCTCATTCAGGACAATGAATTCATCAACAACGGCGGGGAACGGGTCGGCGGCGGATTATTCGTCGGCTCCTTCGGAACCGGCGTCATCACCGTGAATCGGAATGCCTTCTTCGACAATCAGGCCTTGAGCGGCGTCCCGGGCGGCGGCATCGGCGCCGATGTCCTCGACGGCGAGCTCATCCTTACCAATAACATCCTGGCCGGCAACTTCGCCGAGAACAATATCGGCGGCGGCATGTACATCGAGATCGACGGAACGGCCTTGGTCCGGATCGTTCACAACACTCTCTTCGACAACACCGCCGCCGTTGGCGGCGGGATCTTGTTGGAGCCTTGCGTCGACAATACCACCGATATCTATAACAACATCATCTACCAGAACACCGCGGATGCCGGTGGCGAGGACGTCGCGGTCATCGCCGGCGGCGGCGGCGAATGCACCCCCGACGGCACGATCAACCTCTTCAACAATGACATCATCAATTTCGAGGTTCTGCCCGGAACGATCACCGTCAATGAGGGGAACAACGTCAATGTGGATCCGCTTTGGGCCGATTCGGCGGCCGACGACTTCC
This sequence comes from bacterium, assembly GCA_035281585.1. Taxonomy (NCBI): domain Bacteria; species bacterium. The sequence goes on along the minus strand of DATEDP010000056.1, from coordinate 13,896 downwards.
ATTTAACTGCGGATTCGCCGGTCATCGATCAAGGCGATCTGGATCCGCCGGGCGGCCTGCCCAGCCCCGACTTCGATTTGGTGACTCGGCCTCAGGGACCCTTGCCCGACATGGGGGCCTTGGAGTTCCAGGTGATTCCGACACCGACGCCGACGCCCACCGCGACGCCGACGCCTCCGTTGAATGCCTTCCTGGAAGGTAGCGGCTGCTCTTTGGGCGCTTTTAGCGGTTCTTCCTCGGTCTTGGCTTGGCTCGCCGGCTTCGCTTTGCTGGCGGCCTTCGGCTTCCGCCGTCGCTAAAGGCCGTTGAACTCCATTAAGACCCCGTCTCGCTAGGGCGAGGCGGGGTTTTTTATTTCATCTTGACCTGCCGCGACCACTTTACTAAAGACCCGACATGTTGGACAAAATCACCGAGTTGGCCCTCACCTTCGACGACGTTCTCCTCCTGCCCGGCAAAAGCGAAATACTCCCCAAAGACGCCGACACCAAGACCCGGCTCGCCGGCTCGCTCGAGCTCAATATTCCCCTGGTCTCGGCGGCGATGGATTCGGTGACCATGTCGCGGACCGCCATCGTCATGGCCCAGAGCGGCGGCATCGGCATCATCCACAAGAATATGTCCATCTCCGACCAGGCCCTCGAGGTCGAGCGAGTCAAGAAGTCGGAAAGCGGGATGATCCTCAACCCGATCACTCTCTCGCCCCATGAAAAGCTGAGCGCGGCCATCGATTTGATGGAGCAGAACAACATCTCCGGCGTCCCGATCACCGAAGGCAAGAAGCTGGTCGGAATCCTCACCAACCGCGACATCCGCTTCGAGAAGAACCTCAACCAGCCGGTCGCCAACCTCATGACCAAGAAACTGGTGACGGTCTCCGAAAAGGTGACCTTGGAGGAAGCCAAGGGCCTATTGCACAAAAACCGGATCGAGAAGCTCCCGGTCGTCGACGCCAACGGCGATCTGAAGGGCATGATCACGATCAAGGATATCGAAAAAACCGAGAAGAACCCGCTGGCGGTGAAGGATTCCCATGGCCGCCTGCTGGTCGGCGCGGCCATCGGCATCGGCGCCGAAGCTCTCAGCCGGGCCGAGGCCCTGATCAAGGCCGGCGTCGACGTCCTGGTGGTCGACACCGCCCACGGCCACTCCAAGGGCGTCCTCGAGGCGGTCCAAGCGGTCAAAAGCCATTTTCCCAAGGTGCCGCTGGTGGCCGGGAATATCGCCACCGAAGGGGCGGTCCAAGACCTGGCCAAGGCCGGGGTCGACGGGGTCAAGGTCGGCATCGGTCCGGGCAGCATTTGCACCACCCGGGTCGTCGCCGGCGTCGGCGTGCCCCAGCTCACCGCCATCCTGCGCTGCGCCAAGGCCGCCCAAGCCCTCGACCTGCCGGTCATCGCCGACGGCGGCATCAAGTACAGCGGCGATCTGACCAAGGCTTTGGCGGCCGGTGCCTCCACCGTGATGATCGGCAGCCTCTTCGCCGGCACCGACGAGTCGCCGGGCGAGCTGGTGCTCTATCAAGGCCGAAGCTTCAAGGTTTACCGCGGCATGGGCTCGGTCAGCGCGATGAGCCAGGGCAGCAGCGACCGCTATTTCCAGGACGACAAAAAGGCCAGCGGCAAGTTCGTGCCCGAGGGCATCGAGGGGATGGTGCCCTCCCGGGGCCCCTTGAGCGACAACATCTATCAGCTGGTCGGCGGATTGCGCTCCGGCATGGGCTACACCGGCTGCGCCAGCTTGAAAGAGCTTCGCGAGAAGGCGAAGTTTGTTCAGATCACCAGCTCGGGCTTGAAGGAATCGCACGTTCACGACGTGGTGATCACCAAGGAAGCACCGAATTATCATATGGATTGATGGCAAGGCCGTCATCCTGAGGAGCGAAGCGACGAAGGATCTCATACCCACCAAGGTGGTCGCAGATCCTTCGCTTCGCTCAGGATGACATTGCAGAATACGACCATGGACAAAGTTCTCATCCTCGACTACGGCTCCCAATACACTCAGCTCATCGCCCGCCGGATTCGCGAGCAGAACGTCTACTCCGAGATCCAGCCCTTCAACGTCAGCCTCGAAAAAATCCGCGAATTCGGTCCCAAGGCCATCGTTCTCTCGGGCGGCCCGGCCAGCGTCTTGGGCAAGGACGCGCCGGGGCTTGACCTTCGCATCCTCGAGCTAGGGCTTCCGGTTCTGGGGATCTGTTACGGCATCCAGCTGTTGGCCCACCATTTGGGTGGCAAGGTCACGCCTTCGAGCAAGCGGGAATACGGCCGAGCCACCTTCAAAGCCGACGCCACTTCGCCGCTTTTCCGCGGCGTCAAAGCCGAGAGCGTGGTTTGGATGAGCCATGGCGACAGCTTGGAAAAGGTGCCGGCCGGCTTCGAGAAGATCGGTGAGAGCGACAACACGCCCTTTTGCGCGGTGGCCAACGTCGCGAAGAAGATCTACGGCGTCCAATTTCACCCCGAAGTGGTCCACACCGAAGAGGGCGTCCAGGTCCTGCACAATTTCCTCTTCCACATTGCCGAGCTCAAGGCCGACTGGAACATGAGCGCCTTTCTCGCCACCGAAAAGGAAAAGATTCGCCGGCAGGTGGGAAAGGGCAAGGTCATCTGCGGCCTCTCCGGCGGCGTCGACTCGACCGTGGCGGCGCTTTTGATTCACGAGGCGATCGGCGATCAGCTCGAGTGCATCTTCGTCAACAACGGCCTGCTGCGCAAAGACGAGGCCCAGAAGGTCCAAGACACCTTCCGCAACCACTTCAAGATCAAGCTCCACTACGTCGATGCCACCGACCGCTTCCTCGATCGGCTGAAGGGCGTGACCGATCCCGAGCAGAAGCGCAAGATCATCGGCAACGAATTCGTCTACGTCTTCGAGGAGATGGCCAAGAAGATCCAAGACGCCAAATTCTTGGCCCAAGGGACGCTCTATCCCGACGTCATCGAGAGCGTCTCCTTCAAAGGGCCTTCGGCGACCATCAAGAGCCATCACAACGTCGGAGGTTTGCCGGAACGGATGGGCTTGGCCTTGGTCGAGCCGCTCCGCGAGCTATTCAAGGACGAAGTGCGGGAGTTGGGCCGCCAGCTCGGCATGCCTCAGACCTTGACCCATCGCCAGCCTTTTCCCGGTCCGGGCCTGGCGATCCGGATCTTGGGCGAGGTCACCCGCGAAGGTTTGGACCTGCTGCGCGAGGCCGACGACATCCTGGTGGGCGAGATCAAGGCCGCCGATTGGTATTACAAGGTTTGGCAATCCTTCGCGGTCCTGCTGCCGATCAAGACGGTCGGCGTGATGGGCGACGAGCGCACTTATGAGAACGTCTTGGCCATTCGCTGCGTGACCAGCGTCGACGGAATGACCGCCGATTGGGTTCCGCTGCCGCCGGAGATCCTGGGCCGCATCTCGAGCCGAATCATCAACGAGGTGAGGGGGATCAACCGGGTGGTTTACGATATTTCGTCTAAGCCGCCGGCGACGATCGAGTGGGAATAAACACGGTCATCCCGAACGGAGTGAGGGATCCCATGACAAGCGACTTCGTTCATCTTCACGTCCATTCCCAATACTCCTTGCTTGAGGGCGCGATCACCCTCGATTCCCTCTGCAATCGAGTCAAAGAGCTTGGTATGAAGGCGGTGGCCGTCACCGACGCCGGCAATATGTTCGGCGCGCTCGAGCTCTACGAGACCGCCAAGGCCGCCGGCATCAAGCCCATCTTCGGCGCCGAGGTCTATTACTTGACCGGCGGCAGCCTTGAGTCGCGCGACGCCAAGCGCAAGGACCACTTCCTGGCCAACCTCATCCTCTTGGTCCAGAACAAGACCGGTTACCAAAACCTCTGCCGGCTGCTCAGCCTGGCTCACCTCAAGGGCTTCTATTACAAGCCCCGGATCGACAAGGAGGTTCTGGCCCAGCATGCCGAGGGTCTGATTGCCATTTCGGGGACTCTCCACGGCGAGATCCACCGTCGCTGGATGAAGAGCGAGACCGAGGAGGCGAGGGCGGCCATGACCTATTTGGCCGAGACCTTTCCGGAACGCTTCTACCTCGAGCTGCAGGATCACGGGATCACCGCCGAGAAGAAGCTCAACGAGACCCTGCCGGCCTTGGCCAAGGAATTCGGGGTTCCGCTGGTCGCGACCAACGACTGCAAGTATCTCAAGCGCGAGGACTACGAAGCCCACTTGGCGCTCCAATGCATCCAATCGGGCCGCACGCTCCATGAGGAAGAGGAGAGGGCCGAATACTTGAGCGAGCAGCGCTATCTCAAGTCGCCCCAGGAGATGATTCAAAACTTTAAGAGTTATGAGCAAGCTATTGAAAATACTGTAAAAATAGCTGAGCAGTGCAGCTACGGCTTCACGGACAAAACCTATTATTTTCCAAAGTACCAGCCGCCGGCGGGCGAGGATCTCGAAACCTACCTCCGTCGCCGCACTTACGAAGGCTTCGAGGAACGCTGGTCCGAGATCAGCGCCCGCTACGAAGAAGTGCCGCCGCAGCTCCGCGACTCTTATCTCGAGCGAATTAAAGTGGAGCTTGAGATCATCTGCCCGATGGGCTTCGCCGGCTATTTCCTGATCGTCTCCGACTTCATCAATTACGCGAAGAATCAGAAAATTCCGGTGGGGCCGGGCCGCGGCTCGGCCGCCGGCTCGCTGGTCGCCTATTGCCTTAAGATCACCGACATCGATCCGCTGCCTTACGACCTGCTCTTCGAGCGATTCTTGAACCCCGAGCGCATTAGCATGCCCGACATGGACATCGATTTTTGCATGAACCGGCGCGACGAGGTCATCCGCTACGTCCGCGAGAAGTACGGCCACGTCTCCCAGATCATCACTTTCGGAAAGATGAAGGCCAAGGCCGTCATTCGCGACGTCGGCCGGGTCCTGGACCTGGCTTACGGCGAGGTCGACAAGATCGCCAAGCTGGTGCCCAATACCCTCAACATCACGCTGCAGGAGGCTCTTCAGCAGGAGCCGCGGCTCCAGGAGCTGGAAAAGCAGGACCCCGGCGTGAAGCGCTTGCTCCAGATCGCCCGCTCGCTCGAAGGCCTGACCCGCCACGCCTCGATGCACGCCGCCGGCGTCGTCATCGCCGACCGGGCCCTGACCGAATTCTGCCCCCTCTACAAGGGGCCGGACAACGAGGTCATCACCCAGTTCGACATGAAAGGGGTCGAGAAGATCGGCTTGGTCAAGTTCGACTTCCTGGGCCTCAAGACCCTGACCGTCCTCGACGTGGCGGTGAAGATCCTCAAGCGGACCCGGGGCATCGACCTCAAGCTGAGCGAGATCGACTTGGCCGACCCCAAGGTCTACCAAAGCCTCTGCCAAGGCGACGGCCTGGGCATCTTCCAGCTCGAATCCAGCGGCATGCGCGACCTTTTGGTCCGGCTCAAGCCCAACTGCTTCGAGGACATCATCGCCCTGGTCGCCCTCTACCGTCCGGGCCCGCTGGGCAGCGGCATGGTCGACGACTTCATCAATCGCAAGCACGGCAAGACCGAGATCACCTACGAGCTGCCCCAGCTCGAGCCCATCCTGAAAAGCACCTACGGCGTCATCGTCTATCAAGAGCAGGTCATGCAGATCGCCAGCGCCTTGGCCAGCTACAGCCTGGGCGAAGCCGACTTGCTGCGGCGAGCCATGGGCAAAAAGAAGCCGGAGGAGATGGCCAAGCAGCGCGAGCGCTTCCTGGAGGGCGCCAAAGCCAACAAGGTCCCGCCCAAGAAGGCCGAGAAGATCTTCGACCTGATGGCCAAATTCGCCGAGTACGGTTTCAACAAGTCGCACAGCGCGGCCTACGCCCTGGTCAGCTACCAGACCGCTTATCTCAAGACCCATTACACCGTCGAGTACATGGCCTCCTTGCTGACCCACGAAATGCAGAACACCGACAAGATCCTGGTGTACATCAACGACTGCCGGGAGCGGGGCATCTCGATCCTGCCGCCCGACGTCAACGCCAGCTATAAGTTCTTCTCGGTCGAAGGGCCGGGCGAGATCCGCTTCGGCTTGGCCGCGGTCAAGGGCGTCGGCGACACCGCCATCGAGTCGGTCATGGAAGCCCGCGAGGCCGGCGGCAAATTCCAAACGCTCTTCGACTTCTGCGAGCGGGTCGACTTAAGGCGGGCGAACAAGAAAGTTTTGGAGTCGTTGATCAAGTGCGGAGCGATGGATGGGATGGGAGAGCGGGCTCCCTTGATGGCGGCGCTCGACATCGCGATGGACTGGGGGATCCGGCATCGGGACGAGAAACGGGTCGGCCAGACCAGCATGTTCGCCCTCCTGCCGGCCCATGAGGCCGTGCCCCAGCTGCCCAATACCGCCGAATGGCCCGAAGGCGAGAAGCTGGCCTTCGAGAAGGAAGCCTTGGGCTTCTACATCACCGGCCACCCGCTGCGGCGCTACAAGGACCAGATCCAGCGCCTGGCCTCTTTCGACACCCGGAAATGCGCCCAGGCCGTCGACAAGTCCGAGGTGGGGCTCTGCGGCATGGTGGTGGCGATGAAGGAGATCCTCACCAAGAAGGGCGCCCGGATGGCCTTTCTGACCTTGGAAGATTTGACCGGCACCATCGAAGTGGTGGTGTTCAGCGATCTCTTCGCCCAATCGGCCTCGCTGCTCAAGTCCGACGTTCCGCTCTTCGTGAAGGGCAACGTCGACCACAATGACGAGGCCACCAAGATCCTGGCCCGGGAGATTCTTTCGCTGGAGCAGATGCGTCTGCAAAAAACCAAGGCGGTCCACCTGACCGTCCGCCAAGAGCTGATGACCCGGGAAGCGTTGGAGGAATTCAAGCAGCTCCTCGGCCGCTACCCCGGCAAATTGCCGGCCTACCTGCATTTGGTGGGCCCCTCCGAGCGCGAAACCGTCTTGGCCCTGCCGCCGGATTTGGAGGTCGGGCTCTGCGACGATTTCATCGGCGAGGTCGAGCGGATGTTCGGGGCCTCTTCGCTCATGCTGAATTGAGGTTGTCTTGTCCGCCGATTCCGGTAATATTAAGTCATCCTGATGGATTAAGGAGGTACACAAGCCTGGATAAAACTAAAAGACCCGTTGAACGCGCCATCTTGGTCGGCATCCGTCACCCCCGCCAGAGCACCCTCGACGCCCGCGAATCGCTTTTCGAGCTGGAACGCCTCGTCCACACTGCCGGGGCTCTCGTCATCTCCACCACCCAACAAGAACTGAAAAAAATCGAGCCTTCGACCTTCATCGGTAAAGGGAAGCTTGAGGAAATATCCGACTTGGTTCGGGAAACCCAGGCTGACACGGTGGTTTTCGACGAGGATCTCACGCCGGGCCAAAATCGCAATCTCGAGGAAAAGCTCCGCTGCAAAGTGGTGGACCGGACCGGCCTCATCCTCGATATCTTCGCCCAGCATGCCCGCTCCAAGGAGGGCAAGCTCCAGGTCGAGCTGGCCCAGTGCATGTATTTAATGCCCCGGCTGGTCGGCCAGTGGGCCCACTTCGGCCGGCTCGGCGGCGGAATCGGCACCCGGGGTCCTGGTGAAACCCAATTGGAAGTCGACCGCCGGCGGATCCGGGAGCGGATTTCGCGGATCAAGGGGCAGCTGGAACGGGTCGAAGTTTCGCGCCAATTGCACCGCCAAAAGCGGGCCGGCGTTCCCATCCCGACGGTGGCGATGGTCGGCTACACCAACGCCGGAAAATCGACCCTGATGAACTACCTCACTCATGCCGGAGTTTTGGTCGAGGACAAGCTTTTCGCGACCCTCGACCCCACGGTCCGCCGGCTTTCCCTGCCTTCGGGCCGGGAGGTTCTGCTGTCCGACACCGTCGGATTCATTCGCAAGCTGCCGCACCAATTGGTCGACGCCTTCAAGGCGACTTTCGAGGAGGTGCGGGGCGCCGATTTGCTGCTCCACGTCATCGACGTCAGCTACCCGACTTGGCCCCAGCAAAAGGAGTGCGTCGAGGCGGTCTTGCAGGAGCTGGGACTGCATAGCAAGCCGACCATCGAGGTCTATAACAAGATCGACCTGCTCGGCGCCTCGGCGGCCAACGGCCACGGGGCCCGGATCTCGGCTCGAAGCGGGAAGGGCGTGCCGGAGCTGTTGCAGCAGATCGAGGATCGGCTCCACGAGAACTTCAAAACCGTCCAGGTGAAGGTGCCTTACGAGCTGGGCGACCGCCTCGATTGGATCTATCGGGTCGGCGAAGTCCACGAACGCAAGGACGGCGAGGATGGGGTCTGGATGCAGGTCGCCCTCAGCCCCGACGATTACGGCCGGCTCCGCAAGGAGCGGGCGATTCGGATGCGGACGGTACGGGCTTCATAACCTCTCCCCTTGCGGGAGAGGTCGGTTCGGCGAAGCCGAACCGGGAGAGGGGGCGTGGCATAAAGCGAAGGCTGCTTATGCCGCGCCCCCTCTCCCGTCTCCGGCGAAGCCGGAGACACCCTCCCCCGCAAGGGGGGAGGGGAAATAAAAAACCCCGCCTGGTTTCCCAGACGGGGTTAAAAACATTCAGCCTCAACAATTAGTTGCTGAAGTTCATATTCTGGGTCCGCTCGGCCAATTGGACCGCGCAGTCGTGGATCATTTCCGAGACGGCTTTGCCGACTGGGTTCTTGTACCAGAAGTCGCCGCCGAAGCCGAGGCCGCTGCCGCCACCGGCGCCGAGGAGTCCGATGTCGACTTTGTTCTTGGAGACCTCGCTCGAGGCCAAGACTTCGCTGGTCGAGGAATCATACATCCGGCAGGTCATCCGGAAATTGGAGGACTTGGGAGAGACCGCGCCAAGGCCGAACTTGCCGCCGCCGACGCCGAGGCCGCCGAAGCTGCCGCCGACATTGTCCTTGGAGACGCCGGTGAGGGCGAATTGGACGATCCGAGAAGCCAGGGTGACGTTGCCGCCCTTGGCTTTCTTCTGGCCGGGACGGGCCTGGCCGGTGGCTTGGAGAAATTGTTCGCGGTCGTAACCGGCGCCGACTCCGGCACCGCCGCGCTCGACTACCCGGAAGCAACCGGAGTTGGTCAGCTCGTTGACGGCGACGTCACGGGCGGCTCCGGCAAATTCATCCCAACCGATGTAGATATTTTCATAACGGAACTGGTCGACAGCCACCGTCGGTTGCTGGCTGCAGGCCGGGTATTCCTTCTTCTTCGCCTCGGCCGATTGGGAAAAACCGAGGGCGACGCCCGCCGCCAAAATCGCGGCGGAAGCGAGGGTTAAGCGTTTCATCATATTAGGGATCCTCCTTACAGGAACGGTAGGAACAGAAAAATTTTGCGAAAGGTAACAGAAGCCCTTGGCCTGTCAAGGCCATTATTGCTTTGACTTGCCCCCGCCAAGGCCCTCATAAAGGCCGTAGACCTTGGGCTCGGAGCCAGGGTTAAATCGGAATCCATGGCTCTCTTCAACCTGCCTAATTCCCTGACCTTGCTTCGGATCCTTTTGGTTCCGGTTTTCACCTACTACTTCTTGGCCGGCCAATACCGCATTGCGTTATTGATCTTCGTCGTCACCGGCCTGACCGACGTCGTCGACGGCTACCTGGCACGGCGCCTCCAGCTTAAAACCAACCTCGGCGCGGCCCTCGACCCGGCCGCCGACAAGCTCTTGATGTTCGTCACCTTCATTGTCCTGGCGATGCGGGGCCTGGTGCCGGTTTGGCTGGCGGTTTTGGTGATTTTTCGCGACCTCTGGATCATCGGCGGCCTGGCGGTCATCAAGTTCTCGCACATCCCCATCCGCTTCGGCCCCTCGCGCCTGAGCAAGCTGACGACTTTTTTCCAGCTTCAAACCATCTTTCTGGCCTTCCTGCTGACCTTCCTCCGGTCGGAGCAGCCGGACTCGCTGATGGCCTGGGAGCCGCTTGTGGCGAGGATCCTAGGCTGGGTCATCTATGCCGCCGCCCTCATGACAATCGCCTCCGGTATCCATTACACTAGGGTGGGATGGGGAATTTACCGGGAGGGTAAGCGTGCAGCTCTTTCCCCTGAAAAAGTTGAAGCTCGTCGTCAGTGACTTCCACCTCGGCAAGGGCCGGCATCTGCCCGACGGCTCGCCCAACCTCCTCGAAGATTTCAACGCCGACCGCCAGTTCGTCGAGTTCCTCGACTATTACATGAACGGCAGCCATCACCGGGCCGACGTCGAGCTCATCCTCAACGGCGACTTCTTCAACCTCCTCCAGATCGACTATCGAAACCGCTTCAGCGACGTCATCACCGAGTCCGACGCCCTTCACAAGACGATGAGCATCCTGAAGGGCCATCCGGGCCTTTTCGACAAGCTCGCCGAGTTTTCCCGGCTGGCTCACCATTCGGTGACCTTCGTCCTGGGCAACCACGATCCGGGCCTGCTTTGGGAAGGGGTCCGCGAAGCGGTCCGGCTCCGCCTCGGCGGCGCGGTGAAGTTCGTGATGGAGGCCTACGAGTTCGACGGGGTTCACGTCGAGCACGGCAACCAGTATCAGGCCGACAACCGCTATGACCGCGAGCATTATTTCCTGAGCGAGGGCCTACCCGAGCCGATCATCAACCTGCCTTTTGGCAGCTTCTTCGTCATTCATTACCTGAACGAGTTGAAAAAGGAGCGGCCTTACATCGACAAGGTCCATCCCTTCGCGATGTATAAGCGCTGGGCCTTGCTTCATGACACTTGGTTCGCGATCCGCAGCGCCTTGAAGGTGGCCTACTGGTTCATCAAGTTCTTGATCACGCCCAACCCGGCCCGCAAGCTCAGCTGGCGCCAAATCTTGGGCATTCTCCGCCAAACGACGGTTCATCCCCGCTTGCATAAGGAAGCCGAGCGGATCTTGATGAGCCGCGAGGAAAACCGCATCGTCGTCTTCGGCCACACCCACCAGCATCTCTACATGCGCTTCAAGCCGGGCAAGGAATACTTCAACACCGGAACCTGGAACGAGAAGATCAGCCTCGAGGTCGGGAGCCTCGGCCGCTTTCTCCGGCTCACCTTCGTCCAGATCGATTACGACGACAAAAAGATCCCGCATGGGAGCTTGAAGGAATGGAAAGGGCATACTAACGTGATCGAAGAGCTGGTGTTCTGAATGCCCAAGATTCCCTCGATCCAATTCGAAAGCCTCGGCCGCCGGCCTTTCGCCGAGGTCTTGGAGATGCAACTCAAGCTGCGCCGCCGCCGTCAAGCCGGCGAGATCGGCGACCGGGTCCTCTTCGTCGAGCATCCCCGGGTCATCACCCGCGGCCGGCGGCCGGCCGAGGAGGATTTCAAGATCAGCCCGGCCGAGTTGCAGGGCCGGGGTTTCGAGGTCGCCGATGCCGGGCGAGGAGGGAGACTCACTTATCATGGCCCCGGTCAGCTCGTGGCTTATTTCATCGTCTCCCTGACGATGCGCAAGCTCAGCATTCCCCAATTCGTCCGGCGGGTGGAAGAGTCGGTGATCGGCAGCTTGGGGGAATTCGGCATCGCCGCCGCCACCCGCGAAGGCTGTCCCGGCGTCTGGGTCGGAGGATCAAAGATCGCCTCGGTCGGCTTTTCGGTCGACCGCGGTGTCAGCATGCACGGGGTGGCGGTGAACGTCGATCCGCGGCTGGAAGATTTCGGCGTGATCGTGCCTTGCGGGATCCAGGACTGCGAGATCACCTCGATGCGGCAGCTGTTAGGGCGAGCACCGATTCTGGTGGAAGTTGAAGAACTGTTGCGAAAAAAAATTGCTGAAAAATTCGATTCGCCCTCTCCCCTTGTGGGAGAGGGTGGTTTCGACGGAGTCGAAACCGGGTGAGGGGGGCGGCCTAAAGAGAATGCTGCTTTTGCAGCACCCCCTCTCCCCCCTCGGTCTTCGACCGAGGGCTCCCTCCCCCGCGAGGGGGGGGGGTAATATTGAACGGGAATTATATAGATTCTGCGACGATCTCGGCGATGTCCTTGGTCTTGACCTCGACGTGCTTGTCTCGGGCCGCGTCGGTGATCATGGTCATGCAGAAGGGGCAGGCCGAGGCCACCGTCTTGGGCTCGACCGTCATCAGGTCCTCGAGCCGCTTGTGGTTGACCCGCTCGCCGAGATGCTCTTCCATCCACATCCGCCCGCCGCCGGCACCGCAGCAGCGGCCGATGTTCCGCGAGATCTCGACGTCTTGGTATTCGATACCGGGGATGCTCTTCAGCACTTCGCGGGGCTGGTCGTAGATGTTGTTGTAGCGGCCGAGGTAGCAGGAGTCGTGATAAGTGACCTTCTCCTCGAGGTTCTTGACCGGCTTGATCTTGCCTTCGTCGATCAGGCGCTTGATGAAGTCGGTGTGATGGACGACCTCGTAGTTGCCGCCGAACTGGGGGTATTCGTTCTTGATCGTGTTGAAGCAGTGCGGGCACTGGGCCAGCACGGTCTTGAACTTGTATTTGCCCATGGTGTCGATGTTTTGCTTGGCCAGAGTCTGGAATAGGTACTCGTTGCCGATGCGGCGGGCCGGGTCGCCGGTGCAGCCTTCCTCGGGACCGAGAATGGCGAAATCGATCTTGGCTTCCTGGAGGATCTTGACCACCGCGGTGCTGACCTTTTTGTTGCGATCGTCGAAGGAGCCGGCGCAGCCGACCCAATACAGCACGTCGACCTCGGGCTTCTCGGCCAGCGAGGGAACGCCCATGCCCTTGGCCCAATTGGCCCGCTCGTCGAAGCCGATGCCCCAGGGGTTGCTGTTGTTCTCGATGTTGCGGAGGGTGGCCTGGGCCTCGGCCGGGAACTCGCCGCGCATCAGGACCAGGTGGCGGCGCATGTCGACGATCTTCTGCACGTACTCGATGAAGACCGGGCAGGCTTCTTCGCAGGCCCGGCAGGTGGTGCAGCTCCAGAGGATCTCCGGATCGATGACGTCGGGGACCAGCGATTTCCCGAGGACGGCTTCCTTCTGCTCCGCGCTGCCCTCCAGGATATCTTGGGAGTGGTGGACCGAGAATTCCTTCAACTCCATCAGGAACTGCTTGGGATTGAGCGGCTTGTTGGTGTTGTAGGCCGGACAATGGGAGGTGCAGCGCCCACACTCGGTGCAGGTGTACATGTCCATCACGTCCTTCCAGCTGAACTCGTTGATCTTGTCGATGCCGAAGGTGGTGATGTTTTCGTCCTCGAGGTTGATCGGGTTCAGCGCGCCGTAGGGCCGGAGGTTGCGCATGAAGACGTTGGGCAGCGAGGTGATGATGTGGAAGTGCTTGCCGTAAGGCAGGAAGTTCAAGAAGCCCAGGATCAAGGCCAAGTGGAGGAAGTAAGAGCTGATGCTGACGACGTGAGTCGTCGAGGGTTGCCAGCCGAGGGCGGTGATCAGCTTGGAGAAGAGGGTGCCGACCGGGGCCCAGAGCGGGTCGATGTGGTGGTTGCCGAGCGCGAGCTGGCCGCCGTCGTAAAACCATTCGGTGACCATCAAGCCCATGATGGTGAGCAGGATGAACCAGCCTTCGTTGGAGATCGAGATCCGGTCGGGAATGGTGAACCAGCGCCGGATCAGGAAGAAGACGCAGCCGGAGAAGACCAGGACCGTGAAGATGTCCTTGTTGAGGTTGTAGAAATTGCCGAGGGCGCCGCCGAAGCCGGGGAGGTGAAAGTCGGGATCGAAGCCTTGGCCGAAGAGGGTGACGGTCCGGATCGAGAGGACGCAGAAGCCCCAGAAGATGAAGGCGTGCCAGAGGCCGGGCCAGAAGTCGCGTTTGATCTGCATCATCCGCCTTTGGCCGACCGCGTAGGTAAAGAGAGCCGCCACCCGTTCGGGGACCTTTTCAAAGCGCCAGGCCTTCCCCTTCGCCATCCTGAGCAAGCCAACCCGGTTGTTGATGGTGTAGGAAAAAAAAGCCATGCCCACGATCAAGAGCAAGCCGACGGCAACAGGATACATTCACTCCTCCTGGAGAGACGGTTAGAACAAAACTCTTCGATTTTAAAGGTCTT